>JAWXTL010000106.1:0-5570 GCA_044433565.1 Rikenellaceae bacterium
AAACTGGAATGGACAGATTACCCCTGGGTTGGATTCTATTGGCTTTGATTATTCGTTTATTATGGCTGCTACGGGCGACCGTGTCCCTTGTGTCTATATCGAACAGGGAAGAGTTGCCAATCTCGACCCTTCGGATCCTATCGAGGTGAGCTATTCGGCACCGTTCGAGGGCGAACCTTTGGGTAGTACAAATCCTGAGCTTCTAAGACTTCACCCTAGTCAGGGGCATAACCAAGCTATTGTCGATAGTATTTCTCGTATTGGATATATGCGTGGTGGCGAAGCGGCACTTTGGAAAGATGAGCTAATTGCCGATCGTATCACCGAACGTGCCCTGAACTTTATAACCGAAAATGCAGAAGATCCGTTCTTTTTGTATTTTGCTACCAACGATATTCACGTTCCTCGTGTGCCACATTGGCGTTTTAAGGGCAAAAGTGGTATGGGCGATCGTGGAGATGCAATCTTAGAGTTTGACCACTCGGTAGGGCAAATTCTCGACGTACTAGACTCTCTGGGCATTGCCGATAATACTTTGATTATCCTTAGCTCTGACAATGGTCCAGTTTTGGATGATGGTTATCGGGATGGAGCTGTCGAACTTTTGGGCTCTCATCAGCCTTCGGCAGGTCTTCGTGGGGGCAAGTATAGCGTTTTTGAGGGTGGCACTCGTGTTCCTTTTATTACCAATTGGAGTGGAAAAATCCCTTCGGGCAAAGTTAGCGATGCACCTATTTCGCAAGTCGATCTATTTGCCTCTTTGAGCCAGTTGATAGGTGGTAGTGTGCACGATGGCGAGGCTGCGGATAGCCAAAACCAACTCAAAGCACTGATGGGACAGTCCAAAAAAGGTCGAGAAGTAATAGTTCAAGATGGCTATTCACGTTCGATTGTAGTCGACGGATGGAAATATATCAAACCATCCAAAAGCAACATGAAAATAGCCTGGAACACAGGCATAGAGACCGCTTGTTTAGATCAACCACAGCTATTCAATCTAAAAAAAGATCCCTATGAAACCCAAGATCTAGCCGCCTCGGAGCCAAAGAGAGTGGCCGAAATGGCAAAGATTTTGCAAGAGATAGAGGAAAGTGGCAAATAAATTACTACCTTTGTGGCTGCTTTAGTCAGGGGGCTGACCGGTATTGACAGTATCGAAAGTGCCGAGAGTAAGCGTGTCGAGCGTTGTAGGGAGAGCTCGTAAAAGTGAATCTTCAAATTTCAAATGGCAATTCAAGCTATCAACTCGCTGCCTAATTTTACCAAGTAAAATTACTTAATCCTCCGAGCCAAGGATGTTCGGACGACGAGTACCCGACCTGTGGTAGACCGCTTTTAGCTCTACGGGTCAGTGGGTATCATCCAATTAAGAGATAGTCCGAGGGGTGCTTCGACCCTTGGATGAGATAAAGAAGATAGGCTTTAACCGAAGGGGGCTCATTCCCGTTGTTATTGATGAAAACCAAAGATGAGCTACACACGTAGAAAGCCTTGGGCTTCATATTTGGACGAGGGTTCGACTCCCTCCAGCTCCACAGTACAATCTGCCTGTCAGGTTGTTATGAAAAATACGCACATTTTACGCACTAATTAAGCGTGGAGTGTGCGTAATTTTTATAGCGTATTGGTGCTTATCAGGTATAACAAATAACGGTTACAAAATATTATATTAACCTTAAAAGTTAAATATTGCTAAAACATTATCTTTTCGCTGCCATAAATATAGCAGGAAAGAATAAGATAGCACCGATAACACTCCCAATGCCGACACCGCTAGCATCGGCAATAGCAGCAAGAATACCCCATATAATAAGAAATAATACAATCACCCCTATAATGCCAATTAGTAAATCCTTCTTTTTTTCTTTCGTCACTCTTTCTCTTTCTGCCCTCTTTTTTTCAGCCTCCTCTATTTCCTTCTTCTCACATTCCTCCACCCAGTCTATTTCAAATTGGGCGTATTGTTCATAGGTAAATTCATTTACGTATATGCCGTGATTACGTAGCCATTGCCTTTCGTAGCTCTCATTGGCTATCAATTTATTGCTTTCTGTTCTTCTCATAATTTTAATGTTTTAATGGTCAATTACTTGTTTAATCTTCTGCGCACCTCAGCGCAAATCTCACACCACTCGTCTACGCTGAATTTCTCTTTACACACATTGCGGATAGTACGAAAATAAAGCATCCCATCTTTTGACATCTCGACACAAATTAATACAAGGTCTTGCGCCAACTTGTTGTAAGCATGAAACTCCGTGATAGGCATTAGATACTTCTCTTTGTTCCATTCGGCTAGTAGTTGGTTAATCTCTAATCTCCATTTTGCAACCTCCACACTGCTTACATCTTCGGGTTGTACAGTTGTTAGCTTAACTCTGTACTCCTCTAGTTTTGTTTTGATTTCTTGCTGTTCCATTGAATTAAAAATTTAAAGGGTTGAGGCATATTGCCATTGTATTTAAGATATCTATATGCACTCATCTGATCAGCTTTAATAGAATCTTATTACACTATAAATTAACGTTTCTCCGCTTTAAACACGTAACTATCTCCAGTGTCATTAGAATAAGAAATAGTAGCATCGTCACCTGATAAATACGTAAATACATATCTTTCCGTAACAGTGCCGATCTTACCAATCAGAGTATAGCCACTTAATTCATAAGTACCCGAATAAGTGCTTGAGAACCATTTTTGAGTATATGTATTATCATCATTAATAACAACATACACATAGCCTTGCGCTATATCGGCATCATCGACATTCACAACATCCCAAGTGCCAACTAGTTCAGTTTTTGAGATTGATAATTCCTCGTCTTTACTGCAAGACGAAAATAAAACGATTGATAGAATTGCTAGGATTGTAAAAATTTTTGTTTTCATAGTTTTTTAGTTTTATTAGTTAAACAATTAGTGATTCTTTAAGTCTTCGTACTATTGTTCACAAAAATATCAACTACCTGTGCATTCTATCTGCATAACCAAAAAAAACTTTACATATACAATAGAAACGTGAGCGATACTTTATGAAAGAAAGGCATCGCCAAACGCCCGAACCCAAATAAGTAAAGCCCACGCAAAGCGTGAGCGTTAAACTTATTGAAGGTGGGTTCTAAAATTGGCGATTTCTTCTTTCCACAACAATAGCAAAACGCTATAAATGCAGAATTTCTCTTCTGCCTACCACAAAGTTAGTAAAAAACGCTTTACATTGTACTACACCACACAAAAAAAGCGTATATTTTTTGATATACGCTTAGAAAATAGATTATAGATTTTTATAGTAGTCTTTTTAGTTCTTCGATCAACCGCTCGGTTTGTTTGTTTAATCTTTTTTGTATAGAGGAATTTCCAATTGCGATATCGAGAATTTCCGAAGGAAATTCAGCAGGGCGGACGCTCCCAAGGGTGGTCGGAAGATTGAAAAGATTCTACCCCGAAGATATGGTCGTTTCTCGGACGGCTGTCGGTGTGCACCGTGCTGCGAAGTAGTACGGGGCTCCCGATGGGGGGAGCCGTCCGCCCCGTAGATTTTTCTAGCGAAAAATCCGCTATCGCAATTGGAAATGCCTCTGATTAGAACTATATTATGAAAATGTTTTGCGCCCCCGAAATTTTCCAATCACCCTTGGGGAGCGTCTGCCCTGCATACTTTTCTTTATAGAAAAATCCGCTATCGCAATTGAACCATTTTATTTCCAAAAGGAAAGTCATAAAAGATAATCAGTTACAACACCCAAACACTTTAAACAACAAAGTAAAAAGCCAAAATTATCACAAAAATCATATCTTTGTACCGAAATAATACACAAATAATAAGTAATGAGAAAAATGAAAGTCTTAGGTTGTCTATGTGCATTAGTCATAATGACAGCATGTACAACAACACAACCAACAAAAGAAGAAGCCAAACAAGAAAAAAAAGAGATGAAATTCAACAACGAACAGTTCTATGACCAGCAAGGTAACTTCCTAACCGAAAAAGCAAAAGATGCCCTGATCGAAATGCTAGAGTATCACAACTACCCCACCTTCGAGTCGCTAAGAGAACGAATCTGGGTCACCGACTACAATAAAGGAAACTACGCAAAACTAGGTCTGGCATCAATAACATTCGTCAACGACACAAAAGACAAATATATGCTAATGGACATCTTCCTACTACCAGGTCAAATGCTAGGAGAACATATGCACTTTGCAGCCGAAGGAAATCCAGCCAAAATGGAAGGATGGCTAGTCCGTCACGGCAAAAGCTATATAGTAGGCATAGGTGAGGACAATATGTCGCAGTTCCCTCAGGTGGTAGTTCCTACGATGCACTGGGACGGAAAAGTGACTGCAAAAAATATAGTAGAAGCAAACCCTGGAGACTTCGTACAACTAGCAGAAGTGGAATCGCCACACTGGCAACTAGCAGGAGACGAGGGAGCAATAATCACCGAAGTTGCAAATGTACACACCTCATCGGGAGTGCGTCGTTCAGACCCAGCAATGAACTAAAATTATGTATTAAGTGTCGTGACTGTTTCGTTCTCGGACGGCTGTCGAGATGACTCGTAATCCCGAGGCTTGTAATAGAAATGGTTCAATTGCGATAGCGGAGATTTTGCCTTTGCAAAAGGTAAAATCTCTACGGGGCGGACGGCTCCCCCCGTCGGAAGCCCCGTACTATTTCATAGTACGAGCCACACCGACAGCCGTCCGAGAACATACCTTATCTTCGGGGATGGAATCTTTTCAGCCTCTGACCACCCATGGGAAGTGTCAGCCCTACTGACTTTTCTTGACAGAACAGTCTCGGCAACTAAACCATTTTGATTCCCGAAGAACATAATATATAAAAGAAAAACAGCTTCGATGGAGAGTGAACCTCACCAAAGAAGCTGTTTTTCTATACTATCGAGAGCCTATTGCGCTATCGAAAACCTCTAAAATCATTTCATATTACGAACCAATCGCACATAATTGAAACTTCGAGCACCACCCTCGGCAGCTTGACCTCCTTCATATTTCGAGAAGAATCGAACAGCTCCAGCTCCATGACTATCAAGCCCAGCAGGATCTACGGCACGACCAAATGCCACATACCACGCAAAATAGAAAGGCTGTCCACGTCGGAATATTGCCGAGGTACTTGTCCAGAAATAGGGGTAATCCTTATCACCATTCTCGTTTACAATATCCGAGCAAGAGAAAATCGGATCTATCGCTGCACCTAACTGTGCAGGATTGGTAGCACTTGGGGCATAGTTATAATCTAAAATACCCTGTAACTCCTTGACATTAGGCAATCGCCAATCGGTATAACCAGCAAGTTCAGCATCTTCGGCATATTTGAGTGCCTTTATCCACTCCATACCCACTTGGCTATCAACTTTAGTCCACATCAGACCTGTGGCATTATCGCTAATTGTTCCATCGCCATTATCAACAAAATCATTTTCACCATAGGCATTTCCACGTACTGCTCTAACATACTTTTGCATACGACCGCCACCTTGTTGTTGTCCGCCTTGTTGCTGTCCACCACCTTGTCGAGCCTGTTGAGGTCGCTGCTGACCACC
>JAWXTL010000107.1:0-5524 GCA_044433565.1 Rikenellaceae bacterium
GAAGATATGGATTGTTCTCGGACGCTCGGGCGACCTGTGCTTCGATAGAAGTGCAGGGCTCCCGTGGGGGAGCGTCCGCCCTGCTGACTTTTCTTGGCAGAAAAGTCTCGCTATCGCAATCGGAAATTCCTCGACAAAAAAAAGCTACCCCAGAACCGTAGTTCATAGAGCAGCTTTTTCTAATCGGTAAATAGAGTAGGGATCAACTCCTACATCACCCAATCATGGTCTTATTTCTTTGTAACATCAACGATCTCAATATCGAATTTCAAAGCTTGGTATGGCTTAACAGTACCCTGACCCATTGGGCCATAACCCAAATCATGTGGCATCCAAATAGTAGCCTTACCACCTTTACCCAATAACTCAATACCTTCTTGGAAACCAGCAATAACAGTGGTAACAGCAAAAGTACCGCTATCCAATACATTGTTGTCGTAGTCATACAAAGAGTATTTCACGGTAGGGACAACCGAATCATCTACTTTGTCACCTTCGCCTTCCGAGACGATCAAATAACGCAAACCAGTCTCGCTCTTTTTAACACCCTCTATTTTGTCAGCTTCAGCCAATTTAGCCTCACCTTCGGCAATCATAGTTTCTACCTCAGCAAAGCCCTTGTTGTTGATATAGTTCATGATATACTGACCTGCTTGTTGTGCCTGAAGAGTATTCTTTTTGGCAACAAAATCTTCGATACCAGCAATGATAACACTTGGGTTCATTGTTGAGTCGATTTCGCTCAATGCGCTAAGTGCAATTTGAGCTGCAATAGCATAGGTTTGAGCATCGTTACTTTTACCACTAAAAACATCGTTGACAGCTTGAGCAGCAACATTTACATTGAAAGATGAATCTTTAAGCTGTGTTGCAATGTTGGTACTGATAATGATACCTGCCGAATAAGCTGCTGTGTCTTTTACTGATGATGGAGCTTGGCTTTTTACTCCACAAGAAGTACCAAGCATTAGTGCCGAAGCACCAATAATTAAAAGTGATTTTTTCATTTTTTTGTTTTGGTTTTTTTATGTTAATTTATTTTACAATATTTTCTAGCTTGTCGAATGCCACGCTACATTGTTCTCCGATGATTATATCTTTTACTGTTGCCATTTGATCTTCGATCTCTTGAGAACCGATAAAGATCATATATCTTATTCCCTTCTTTTGTGCGTAGTCAAACTGTTTTTTTAGTTTGTCGGCTTTGGGGTAAAGCTCCACCGAGATACCTTTTGCTCGTAAGGTGGTGAGTAGCGGTATTATGGCATCTTGTTCTTGCGCCCCGAAATTGACAAATAGTGCATCGGTGGTGGTGATACTTTCGTCGGGGAATAGCTCCAATGCCTCCATTACATCATAGATGCGATCTGCTCCGAAGCTGATACCTACTCCCGATACTCCTTTGAGTCCGAAAATTGCTGTTAGTTCGTCGTATCTTCCTCCTCCGCTGATACTTCCTATGGCATGATCGAGGGCTTTAACCTCGAAAATAGCACCAGTATAATAGCTCAAACCACGTGCCAATGATAGATCAAGTTCTACCGAAAGCCCCGTTTTTTGAGTTAATGAATACAAACGGAAAATCTCTTGCATCTCATCAAGACCTTTTTGCCCTGTTTCCGATCCTTTGAGTATCTCACGTAGTTGGCTGATTTTTTGATCGTTATCGCCCGATAGTTGGAGTATAGGTTTAAGAGCCTCTACTGCCTCTTGGGTCAATCCTCGTTCGATCAATTCGGCATTTACCGCATCGAGCCCAATCTTATCTAGTTTGTCAATCGCCACCGTAATATCGACCATCTTCTCTGGGAATCCGATCGTTTGGGCTATACCATACAGTAGCTTTCGGTTGTTGATCTTCAAGGCAACATTGATCCCCAATCGAGAGAATACATCACCCACAATCGACATCAATTCAGCCTCAAAAAGCAATGAGTCCGAACCCACAACATCCACATCGCACTGATAGAACTCACGATAACGACCCTTCTGAGGACGATCAGCACGCCAAACAGGCTGGATCTGATAACGCTTGAATGGGAACGTAATTTCGTTTTGGTGTTGCACGACATAACGGGCAAAAGGAACAGTTAGATCATAACGCAACCCTTTTTCGCATATCTGAGTAGCCAGACGTGGCAAATTATCACTAGTGAGATCAGCACCACGAGTAAAGTCCCCCGAGTTAAGCACCTTGAAAAGCAACTTATCTCCCTCATCTCCATATTTACCCAGCAACGACGAGAGGTTCTCCATCGTAGGGGTTTCGATAGGTTGATAACCATAGAGTTTGAAGACCGACTTGATGGTCTCGAAGATATATGTACGCTTGGCAACTTCCACAGGCGAGAAGTCACGCATTCCTTTAGGTATAGATGGTTTTTGAGCCATGTAGTATTAGTCGATAAAATTTACGAAAAGACAAAAGTATAAAAAATGGTCAAAGTATCAAAACTCATTTACCCTTTTACTCGATTTTGTTGCCATAGGGGGAGGCTATGAGCCACATATTATTTAAATCAAAAGAATGAGTTAGCTCCTATGAACTAACTCATTCTCTGGGGGTAATTTAACGCTCTGACGCTCTAGTGGCGTTGTTCTCGTTTTTCGTAGAAGTTTACAAATGCTTGATTCACAAGGCGATTGCCACCTGGGGTTGGGTAGTTGCCCGAGAAGTACCAGTCGCCAGGATTGTTCGGACACGCTGTGTGCAGGTCTTCAATCGTTTGATAGAGTACCTCTACCTCGCAATTGCAATCCTCTGGGGTTACTAGATCTGCAATTTTACGTGAAATTTGCTCATCGTTGAATGGAGCATAGATCTCTTTTACGTAGTTTACCACCTCTTCTTTTGGTAGACCCACTTGCGCCTTTGATTTAGCATATACCGACTCGATAACATCGTCTTGACCATTCTCTTTGAGCAATTCGATCGCAGCGTTAAAAGCAATAAACTCACTCATGCTCGACATATCAATACCATAGCAGTCAGGGTAGCGAATCTGTGGCGAAGAGCTTACGATAACAATTTTCTTTGGATTCAAACGTGAGAGGATCTTGATAATACTCTGACGTAGGGTTGTTCCTCGCACGATGCTATCATCAATCACCACGATATTGTCTTGGTGGTTGCGAATGATACCATAGGTCACATCATAGACATGGGCAGCAAGGTCATTGCGACTATTACCTTCGGCAATAAACGTACGCAATTTAATATCTTTGATTGCAAGTTTCTCGATTCTGACTTTGCGATCGAGGATCTCTTGCAGTTGCTCGGGAGTTAGTTCTTTTTGGCTAACTATCTGCTCGTGTTTTAGGGTGTTTAGATACTGCTCTAGCCCCTCTACCATTCCGTAGTAGGCTGTTTCGGCTGTATTTGGTATAAACGAGAAGACGGTGTTGTCTATATCATAACCCACCGATTTTAGGATCGGGTGGGTTAGTAGGCGACCCAATGTTTTGCGTTCTTGGTAGATTTCTCGGTCACTTCCTCTTGAGAAGTAGATTCTCTCGAACGAACATGGCTGAGGATTTACTGGCTCGAAGGTTTGCGAGATTTTCACCTCTCCGTTTCGTTTGATGATTAGCGATGCACCTGGTTCTAGCTCTTTGATTGTTTTGAATGGTACGTTTAGTGCGGTTTGGATTACAGGTCTTTCGGATGCTGCGATTACGATTTCGTCGTTGGCAAAATAGAATGCAGGGCGAATACCTTGGCGGTCACGGAAGATAAACGAATCTCCGCTACCTGTCGAACCGATTATGGCATAACCACCGTCCCAGCTTTTTGAGGCTTCGTGGATTATGGTTTCCATATCTATGTTTGCCTCTACCAGTTCGTTTAGTTCTGCTCCGCTTTGGCTTTGGGGCTTGTATTTTGCTGTTAGCTCGTCGATGTGGCTATCGAGCAGTGCACCTAGTTGCTCTAGGATGATAAACGTATCGGCGTTGTGACGAGGGTGTTGCCCGTCGGTCATTATATCCTCTAGGATTTCGTCTACGTTTGTTAGGTTGAAGTTACCTGCAAGACATAGGTTACGGCTTTTCCAGTTATTTCTTCTTAGGAATGGGTGGACGTATGAGATTCCCGAACGACCTGTTGTGCTATAACGCAGGTGACCTAGGTAGACCTCTCCTAGGAATGGTGTTACGGGGCTGTTGGCGTTTGCTTGATCTACATCTTTGTGTATTGAGTCGAATAGTTCACGGATTGCTCCCGAGCCCATTGCACGATGGCGGAAGATATATTCGTTACCGGCTTGTGCTCCTAGGTTGATACAGGCGGCACCTGCTCCTTCTTGCCCACGGTTGTGTTGTTTCTCCATTATTAGGTATAGGAGGTTTAGGCCGTAGAATTTGTTTCCGTACTTTTGCTGATAATACTCTATTGGTTTTAGTAGACGTATTAGGACTACTCCACATTCGTGTTTTATCGGATCGCTCATCGTTTTGACTCTTTAAGATAAAAAGGTTTTTTGTTTAGTTTTGAATTAAATCCGCCCATACCCTAGGATTTAGTGTCTTGAATATGGGCAATTTTTTTCGATAGCCACAAAAGTAGTTATTATTTTTTGAAATCTGATACTATCTTCCCAACTTTTTTGGAAATCCCTCACCCCTAGGGGCTTTGGGTTGTGACCTTTGACCGCAGAATATTCAACAATATATTTGGAGGTCATAAATATAATATGTAGGTTTGTGTAACCTTTTGTTCTTTTTTTCGTCTAAAAGAATAGATTATTAACCCTTTAATTAAACTAAATTATGAAAAAACTACTGTTTTTATTGACTTCCCTTTTTGTCGGGGTTGGAGCTATTGCCCAGAATATCTGCCATATTGAGGGTGCAGTGATAGATCGCCCCGACTCACAGATGCTTTGGCTTTCGCCTTTTAATAGCGATTCTAGGGTTGTTGACCCTATCGAAATTGCTATATCCGAGGATGGTACGTTTAGCTACTCCTTGGAGTATGATAAGACTCGACTTTATACTCTTGTATTTGCTGATGAGAGACAAAAGGGCGCATGGCGACCTATAAACTTTATGCTAGAGAATGGCACTGTCAAGTTTGAGCTGTACCCGATGGAGAAATTTTATGATACCAAAATTTCGGGTGGCAAACTAAACGACCAGCTCTTCTATCTGAATTTTGGGATTCAGGCAGAGTATAATGCCCGACTCGAAGAGTTGAATATTCAATTTAGGGATGCGGGTGATGAGCTACAAACTGCCGAATATAGAGCCTGTATTGACTCTCTTTCGATTAGCGATATTAGCCGAGATCAACAGACCAAATTATACCGTCGTTTAGAGCAACTTAGTGCGCAAGGCAAGATGTATAATCAAAAGGGAAATGAGCTGTCGCAACAGTGGAAAGATATATCTGGGGCTATCGACACCAAAAAGTTGGATGTTATACGTAAAAACCCAAACGAGGCATCATTGGCTGTGCTACACACTTATATCGTATTTAAGGGGACTTCTAATAATTCCCCAAAATACTTTTAGGCTACTAACCGCC
>JAWXTL010000108.1:0-5490 GCA_044433565.1 Rikenellaceae bacterium
TAGTAATACGTCCCGAAAAATGTCCGCCACCCCGATAATCATTCATCCCGCTCCACTTCTTGTGTGCCACAAAATCAGCATGAGAAGGGCGAGGATGACGAACCAAGTTAGAGTAATCGCCACTACGAGTATCTTCGTTAGCAAAAATAATAGTCAAAGGAGCACCCGTAGTATGCCCCTCGAATAGTCCACTAGCAAACATAGGAGTATCGCTCTCCTTGCGCTGAGTAGTTCCCCGAGCACCACTACGACGACGATCCAAATCCGAAGTAAAGTCCTCTGCCGAAAGCGAAAGCCCCGAAGGAACACCATCCAAAACAACGCCAATCTGAGCACCATGACTCTCGCCAAAGATCGAAAGGCGAATCTTATTTCCAAATTGATTCATAATATATATATGTCTGTTTTCTTTTTTTAAATATAACTTTTAGTAACCGCCTTCTCGAACTTACGCTCCAAAATCACAGCAATACGTTCGAGCATCTGACGGCGAATATGATAATTGTCAATAAATTGAGATCCCATCTGCGACTCTTTAGTGCCAATAACCATCTGAATATGATCCGAAGCCATAATCATCTTGACAATACGATAGGCAGGGCCTCGACCAATAGGGCGTTCATGATAATTGACCAAAATATCCAAAACCTTATTAAGAGTCAAAAAACCCTCGGTAATAAGCCCAATACCATCGGCAAACCAAAGCGGAGGAAGATCCGGATCGGTAGACGTGGCATTGCGAGTGATCTCAAGATCCAACTCCGTGGCAACAATCTGAGCCAACTCATAACCGCAAACAATAGTAGGGTAGGGTGCACCAACAACATGTTGAGCCAACCCTGCACTATTGGTCGACGAGGGAGGGCAAGAACACAACATCAAACGACGAGACTCACGGAAAGTGAATACCCCACAAGTAATATCGTCCTTGGAGTGTCCGCCATCTTTCTGCAATGCTTTGCTCAAGACCCTCAGCGACAGCTCATGCGAGTTGATCGTAGGGTCGCTAGATATAGTATCGTGAACAAAAGCCGAAAACGAAGGCAGCCCCCATCCAAAAGGATATTTATCACTACCCAAACCCGATTGTGTAACACCATCCGAACAAATCACAACACGATCGCCACGTCGAGCAATAAACTCGCTAATATAGAGTGTCGAACGCTGAGTATTGATCTGCACATCTTCGTTGACAATGGTCTGCGAATGACGCTCCAAAGACAAAGGTGTCTCACCACGGAAAATCAAAGCCTGAGGATTGTCAAACTCCAAAATGCGAACCAAAGAGCTAACATGGTCAATATCCAAGATCGTAAAAGTCGAATAGCTAATGCCACGAACACTACACACCGGAAGAGTTTGCAGAATAGTATTTGCCGTTTTGAGAATAGTCTCTTTTGCCTGACCCATATTCAGGATAATCGACACGGTGAGGTTCGAGAGAATATTGGCCTTTGTCCCATGCCCCATACCATCCGATAGCACCGCCACCGTACGTCGCTGATTGGGTATATAACGTTGGGCAAAAGTATCTCCACAGATTCTTTCGCCATGATAATTTATGCTATTTGAGTTGATCTCTATAAACACGGTTGTTGTTCTCCTCTATAACTTGATCTGGGTTGGGTATTGGATGGTTTTTATTATATCCGAAAGCTCCGAGGCATTTTGGCTCACCTCTTCACCTAGCAAGAAAGCCACCTTTTGGATCATACTCATATTGCGATCAATGGTCTGTTTGAGACGAGTGACCACCTCTGTGGTGTTGACCTCTGGATTATTCAGGTTACTCACCATAGCAATTGTCAACTCCTCACGACGGATATTATAGACCGAGAGGCTAAAATCACCATCTGGCAGGTTCAACATCTCACGAATTGTATCACTTCCCGAAAGGTGTGTCCCTTTGATCAGCTTATACACAGGCAACGAAACTATATCACGCAGGGCGATACTGTTGTTGTTGATCTGGTTCTCGAATCGTGCCTTAGATTGCCAATTTAGCAACTCGATAAAAGCGTCATTGGCATAGAGAACATTAAGCTGCGAGTCGATGGCTATCGCCGCCGCTGGAATTTTCTGTATAACAATACGAAACACCGAAGCCGAATCGGCCTCTCGCTCACGCAATCGGCGATTCTCGCTCTCTAGTGTTTGGATTTTCTCTTCGAGTTGTTTGATTTTCTCGTGCATGGGGATTATTCGTTTAGGTATCCGAAATTTCTTAGCTGAGTTTCGTTGTCACGCCAGTTGGCGTTGACTTTGACAAAAAATTCAAGGAACACTTTTTTTCCCAAGAAAGCCTCTAGATCTTTACGAGCCTCGGTTCCTATCTTTTTTAGCATTTTTCCTTGGTGACCGATGATAATTCCTTTTTGGGTCTCACGTGCCACGATTATATTTGCTGTTATGCGATCTAGTTTTTCTCCCTCTTGGTATGCTTCGATCACCACCTCTACCGAATAGGGGATCTCTTTTTGATAGTTCATCAAGATCTTCTCACGGATTATCTCACTCGCGAAGAAGCGAAGTGGCTTGTCGGTGAGTTGATCGGTTGGGAAGAATGGCTCTCCCTCGGGCAGTAGCTTGGCAATACGAGCTATGATCGAGTCGGTATTGAAATTCTCTAGTGCCGAAGTTGGGACAATCTGAGCATGAGGAAGCAGTGTAAGCCACTGTCCCACTAGCTCCTCTAGTTTTTCGGGCGTTGTTAGGTCTATTTTGTTGATGATTAGTAGTGTTGGGATCTCACACGCAGCTACCTTTGCCAAGAAGTCCGAGTTTTTGTCGGGCGTTTCGACTGTGTCGGTTACATAGAGTATCACGTCGGCATCTTTGAGCGCACCGGTCGAGAATTTGAGCATACTCTCCTGCAACTTATAGTTGGGCTTCAAGACCCCTGGGGTGTCTGAGTAGACGATTTGGTAATCATCGCCATTGACTATCCCCATTATTCGGTGACGTGTGGTCTGCGCTTTTGGGGTGATAATAGCCAACTTCTCGCCCACTAGGCGATTCATCAATGTCGATTTACCTACGTTGGGATTACCAACAATATTTACAAAACCTGATTTGAACATTCTTTTTTATTTTTGTTTTGCGAAGTTTTGGTAGAACAATGGGATTGTTTTGATTCCTTTGTAGAATTGTTCTAGTGGGAAGTTTTCGTTTGGCGAGTGGATTGCGTCGGTGTCAAGCCCAAAGCCCATTAGGATTGATTTGATTCCAAGGACTCTTTCGAAGGTCGAGATGATTGGGATTGATCCACCTGAGTAGAATGGTACAGGAGCTGTCCCAAACACTTCGGTCATGGCATCGGCTGCGGCTTTGTAGGCAGCTGAATCTGTATCTGCCATATATGGATAGCCACCATGCGACGGAATAACCTCGACAGTCACACCTTCAGGGGCAATCTCGGTGAAATATTTTGTAAATTTCTCGGTAATATCGTGGAAATCTTGACCTGCCACCAAGCGCATAGAGATTTTAGAATGAGCAGTCGATGGAATCACAGTCTTAGACCCTTCACCAATATATCCACCCCAGATACCGCAACAGTCTAGCGTTGGGCGAATACCTTTGCGCTCCATGGTCGAATAACCAGCCTCACCAACAGCCGCTGTTATACCGATCGAGCTTTTGAAATGCTCCTCGTCGAATGGAGCTTTGGCGATTGCTGCACGTTCTTCGGCAGTGAAAGTTTTGATTCCGTCATAGAAACCTGGGATTGTCACCACACCATTCTCGTCGATCAATTTGCCAATCATCTGCGCAAGGACGTTGATTGGGTTAGCCACAGCACCACCATACAATCCAGAGTGTAGGTCACGATTTGGGCCCGTAACCTTCACCTCGGCATACGCCAAGCCACGAAGACCGCAGGTAATCGAAGGGGTGTTCTCGCCCAACATCGAGGTGTCCGAAACCAAAATCACATCCGCTTTAACTAGATCTTTATACTTTTCGACCCAAGTGGTCAACTGACCAGATCCGATCTCCTCTTCGCCCTCCAACATAAATTTCACATTACAAGGCAAAGTGCTCGTAGCGATCATAGCCTCGAATGCCTTGACGTGCATAAAGCCCTGACCCTTGTCATCGTCAGCACCACGACACCATATCTTGCCATCTTTGACCACTGGCTCAAAAGGAGCACTATTCCACAATTCCACAGGATCTACGGGCATCACATCATAGTGAGCATAGACCAATACAGTCGGAAGTGCAGGGTCAATAATCTTCTGGGCATAGACAATCGGAGCACCATCAGTTGGGTAGATCTCCGCATGGTCGACACCTGCCTTTTCGAGCGAACCCTTCAGATGTTCGGCACAACGCTCCACATCACCCTTATAAGCCGAATCGGCACTAATCGACGGAATACGAAGAAGCTCGAATAGCTCCTCTAGGAATCTCTCTTTATTTGTCTCAATGTATTGATTAACAGAATTTTGCATCGTTTTATTTTAAGTTTTAAGGTTATAATTCACAATTCACTTCAAAGGTACGAAAAAAAAACGAGTTTTTTTAACCCCGCTCTCATTTTCTCGACCCTCTCTATTGTAAAAACGCCAAAAAGGGGTACTTTTGTCTTTTGGTCTATGTGTAAAATAAATTTTATGGAAAATATTATCGAAATCCACAATGGGGTGGCTCGACAGCCGCAATATATATTACCCCAACCCATCGAACTGTCGATCGCTCGGGGTGAGCAGGTGGCAATGGTGGGCGAGAATGGCTCGGGGAAGAGTATTCTTGTGGGGGTGATTACGGGTGCTATACCCCTAAAGGATCTGGGGGTTCGTTATAATTTTGGGGGCGATGCGCCACGTAGCCCCTCACGCAATATAAAATATCTTGCTTTTCGTGATTCGTATGGTGCTGCCGATCGTGATTACTACCACCAGCGTCGCTGGAATAGCTTTGATCGTGAAGATCAGCAGTTGGTCAAAGAGGTGCTGCCACGGTGTGAAGATCCTCTGTTGCGTGATACGCTATTTGAGATGTTGGATATTAACTCGATGCTCGACAAGGAGTTGATCCTGTTGAGTTCGGGTGAATTGCGTAAATTCCAGCTTACAAAAGCCTTGTTGAGTGCTCCTCGGGTGTTAATCCTCGAAAATCCCTTTATCGGGTTGGATGCCAAAACCCGAGAACTGCTGCACAATCTGCTGCGTGAGATTGTCGAGAGATGTTCTCTGCAAGTGATCCTCGTTCTCTCGAAAAGTGACGATATACCAACCTTTATAACTCACATAATACCAGTGCGCCATGGGGTTTGTCAGGCAAAAGTTACCAGAGAGGAGTACAGCGAAGAGCCCCTCCCAAGCGAGGTAATTACCCACCAGGTGAAACAAAAGATCCTGAATCTGGACACCACCCCAAATCGTTCGGGAAGTGAGCTGCTAGTAGATCTGCGTAATGTCTCGATCCGCTACGGAGAATATACCATCCTCAAGGATCTCAGCTGGTCGATGCAGCAACTTTTAT
>JAWXTL010000109.1:0-5407 GCA_044433565.1 Rikenellaceae bacterium
TTTACACCATCTTCTATTGGGGCTTTTGGCGACAATGCGCCAAAGGATAACACTCCTCAAGATACGGCTATGCACCCCGATACGATGTATGGTATTTGTAAGGTGACTGGTGAGTTGTTGAGTAATTATTATTACACCCATTTTGGGGTTGATGCTCGTTCGGTTCGTTTTCCGGGGTTGATCTCCAATGGTATGCTACCTGGTGGTGGTACTACCGACTATGCTGTGGAGGTATTTTATAGTGCGGTGAAGGGCGAGAAGTTTATCTGCCCGATCCCTGCCGATCGCTTTATGGCTATGATGTATATGCCCGATGCCTTGGATGCTTTGCATGATTTGATGTTGGCTCCAACCGAGGGATTAGTTCATCGCAATGGATATAATGTAACGGCCATGAGTTTCTCGCCTGAGATTCTCTTTAACAAGATCAAGGAGCGTATTCCTAGCTTCGAGTGGGAGTATCAGATTGATCCGGTGAAGGATGCTATCTCTTCTAGTTGGCCTAACTCTTTGGATGACTCTGAGGCTCGCTCGCAGTGGGGTTGGTCTCCTAAGTGGGATTTGGATCGTATGGTCGATGATATGATCGAGGTTCTTTCGGCTCGTTTGGGCTAGGGGAAGATTGAATTTTCTGGGACGACTGGGTATTTTCTGGGACTCTGTGGGGTCATGTGTTGCTTTAGTAGTGCAGGGCTCGGAGCGTGTGGGAGCGTCTGCACCGTAGAGATTTTGCCTTCGCCAGAAGGTAAAATCTCCGCTATCGCAATTCGGAAATGCCTTCGATATAAAAATTTGGGGCTTGATTGACTTTATTTGTCGATCAAGCTCTTTTTTTGTCTGCCCCCGATAGATAGACTCACCAAAAATTATTACCTTTGTTTGCATCAAAACGTATGTTACACTCATATATACTTTCCTGACTTATGAAAAAACCTTTACTCTTTCTGGCTGCTTTGGCTCTTCTGGGTAGCTGCTCTGTGGGGGACGAGACCCCCTCTGCTGCCGATTCTCAACTCTCGACGGTTGTTGACCCTCTAATTGGTACCGATGGCCCAGGGAATGTCTACCCTGGTGCTCAGGCTCCTTTTGGCATGGTGCAGCTTTCGCCCGATAATGGTACGGGCGGTTGGGATCGCATTGCTGGTTATTTCTATGCTGACTCTACGATTGCTGGTTTCTCGCATACCCACCTTAGTGGCACGGGGGCTGGTGATCTCTATGATATTCTCTTCACTCCTGCCGTGGCTCCCTATTCGATTGCTCAGGGGGAGTTGGGATTGCACTCCAAATTTTTGCACGATAGGGAGTATGTTACGGCTGGTTTCTATTCGGTGCTTTTGGAAGATTATGATATTCATGTGCAGTTGACCGCCACCGAGCGTGTTGGTGCTCAAAGCTATACCTTCAATCGTGGGTCGGATTCCGCTTTGGTCAAGGTGACACTCTCGAAGGCTATGAACTGGGATTATACTACGGGTAGTCGTATCGAGGTGGTCGATAGTGTTACTATCTGTGGTTATCGCACCTCATCGGGGTGGGCACCTCGCCAAGAGGTCTATTTCTATACCCGTTTCTCGAAACCTTTTGTGCGTTCGGTGATCGACACCTCTTATACTCGTCATCATCAGGAGCGTTATAATAATTTGGAGTTGCAGGATGGTTATTTCTATTTTGATGTCAAGGATGGAGAGTCTGTTGAGGTCTATACCGCTTTGTCGGGGGTTTCGACCGAGGGTGCTCGTGGCAATTTGATGGCTGAGGCTTCGGGCAAGGATTTCTCGGCTATTTTGGCTGAGACCCAATCTAAGTGGGATGGTGAGCTCTCGAAGATTCAGATCGAGGGGGCAACCGAGGCTCAACGCACCACTTTCTATACCTCTTTATATCGCACTATGATTGCTCCGGTGATCTTTAGTGATGTCGACGGACAGTATATGGGTGTGGATCGCCAGATTCATCAGAGCCCTTCGACTCGTTATACTACCTTCTCACTTTGGGATACTTATCGTGCCGAACATCCACTTTTGGTAATGTTGGATGGCGATCGAGTGAAGGATATGGTTCGTTCGATGGTCGATTTCTATCACGAGAGTGGGGCACTTCCTGTTTGGAATATGTGGGGCAATGAGACCGATATGATGATCGGTAATCATGCTATTCCGGTGATTGTCGAGGCTTATCTCAAGGGTATTGAGATGGACGACAAGGAGGCTTTCGAGGCTATTCTTGGTTCGTCGAATCGTGACCAACGAGGACAAAAGGAGCTTCGTGAGCGGGGCTATATCTCGGCCGACGGGGCGGAGAATGAGAGTGTTAGTAAGACTTTGGAGTATGCCTATGACGACTATTGTGTGAGTGTGATGGCGGCGGCTCTCGATAAGAAATACCCTGGTGAAGGGTATGATAAGTATGCTCAGGAGTTTGAGCTTCGTGGCAAGGCCTATCGTAATTTGTTTAATCCCGATAGCGAATTTTTTGAGCCTCGCAATGCCGATGGTAGCTGGGTTGGGCGTTTCGATCCAGGGGAATATACCGACCACTACACCGAGAGTAATGCTTGGCACTATCTCTTCTTGCAACACAACGTTTGGGATCAGATCGAACTAGTGGGAGGCAGTTCGGTATTCGAGGGTTCTTTGGATAATTTCTTCTTGGTGAGTCCCGATTCTCGCTATGAGCTTCCTATCTTCTCGACTGGTATGATTGGGCAGTATGCTCATGGCAATGAGCCTTCGCACCATGTGGCATATCTATATAACCGTGTGGGCAGACGTGACAAGAGCATGAAGTATGTTGATAGCATTCGCAACTCTTTGTATTCTGACCAGCCCGATGGCATTTGTGGTAACGAAGATTGCGGACAGATGTCGGCTTGGTATGTCTTCTCTTCGCTTGGGTTCTATCCTGTCGACCCTGTGTCGATGGTCTATGAGCTTGGCTCTCCGCTATTCGAGAAGGCAACCGTCGAACTCAGTACGGGCAAAAAACTTACCATTATCCGCCATGACGATGGACTGGGTGAGGTGACCCTTAATGGCAAGGTGCTCAGTGATAACCAAATCTCTTGGGATCAACTCAAAGAGGGCGGCGAACTAATTTTCAACTAAAATGTTTCTATAATAGTCTCTTGTTTACTACAAAAATATTAAGTAAATTTGCGAATAAAACATCGGTGAAAATGGCTAAGAAAAATCAATCAGCAAGATTGACAAATCAACATAAAAGCACTCAAGGTGTTATGGGGATATTTGGAAACGATGCAAAACTACATGATGCACGAATTAGTGATATTTCCCAACGGGTAACTATGTATTTAAAAGAGGAATTTCCAAAACTATCTTTTAGATATAGGGTGAGTGTAACTAAGGTTGAGATAAATAAAGCGTTGAATACAATAGATCCATCACTAGGGCAAACACTCTTTGTAGAGCATTCAAGTATAATCCCTGATGGAGGACTAATAGAGGTTCAAGATGATAATGGAAACTGGAGAATTGTATTAGTTTCAGAGGCAAAGCATCAAGGTAAAGATATAGAGAATATCAGACTAGGTCATCAAGTAGGCAAAAATAATAATCAAGATGTGATGGCAGCTGGTAATGCAATTGAGAGATCTCATAAAAATATCGCTGAGATTGCTAATTTAATGTTGTCAGAATCTCATTTTCCTTATGTGTTATTTCTAGCTGGTTCAAATTTTTTGACCGAGACAATTACAGTTACTAGACCTGATGGCAGAGTTGTTACATTAGAATACAATTCAGGTATGATAAATAGATTAGATAGATTAACCTCTGCTAACTACGGAATGCCAATTAATACAAACCTTTGCAGAAATAAATTTATCGAACATAGAGATAAACTTATTATGCTTCAGGCGGCTTCAATATATACTCAGGGAAATGGAGAGAAGTGGAATGAGGAAGATGTATTTCATATTATGGTTGATATTTCAAAAACATCTTTGCAAATATTAGGAAGTGATTTATTCAATCAAATAACTAAAAATGGGTTACTATGACACGAAAAGCAAACAACTCATTATTGATTAAGGCGAAGAAAAATAGGAGTGATGAGTTTTATACACAGCTATCTGATATAGAAAGAGAACTGCAACACTATAGAATCCATTTTAAAGGAAAAATAGTGTATTGTAATTGTGATGATCCTTTTCATAGTAATTTCTTTAAATATTTTGTGTCAAATTTTAAAGAGCTTGGGCTGAAAAAGGTTATAGCTGCATGTTATAAAGAACGAACACAAGATCTATTTAATGATGGAGTAAATGAAAGAGGTTATTTCTTAGAGTACACCGGTCTTGAATCTGATCTAAACCAGCGAAATGTTACTTATTTTAATGGTGATGGAGATTTTCGCAATGCGGAAAACATACAGTTGCTACAACAGGTTGACATTGTTGTAACTAATCCTCCATTTTCTTTGTTTAGAGAGTATATCGCTCAATTAGTAAAATATAATAAACAGTTCCTAATTATAGGTAATATTAATGCTATTACTTATCAAGATGTTTTTAAGCTCATTAAAGAAAATAAAGTATGGTTAGGGTTTAATTTAGGTAGGGGTATATCTGGATTTATTGTTCCTGATCATTATGAGCTTTATGGAACAGAGACCAAAATTGATAATAACGGTTTTAAGATTATATCTCCCAATAATTGTCTTTGGCTCACAAATATGGATACAGAGAAACGCCATGAGAATATACCTCTTGTTAAACAATATCATACAGATATAGACTTCTACCCTTGTTATGACAACTATAATGGAATAAACATCAATAAGACAAAAGACATTCCTTTAGATTATGATGGTCACATGGGTGTTCCCATAACATTCTTACATAAATTTAATCCCGATCAATTCGAGATCATTAAATTTAGAAAAGGTGATGATGGCAAAGATTTATCTATTAATGGCAAATGTCCTTATTTTCGGATTATCATTAGGCATAAACAGTTTACAGCTATAAGATCCTAGCATATTAGGTCGAATTAAGTCCTTTTAAGTGGTGACAACTTTAATAGGTGTATTAAACATTTCTAAATATATACAATTAAGACCATGAAAACTTATAACACATTCTGGGCTTTGGCACTTGCCTCTTTGGCTGTAAGCTGTGCCCCAACCGATCAACAGACAACAACACTCGATACCGATCTTACTCAGTGGGTCGACCCCCATATCGGCAGTGGCGGACACGGGCACGTATTTGTGGGGGCTAATGTGCCTCATGGTATGGTGCAGCTTGGGGCTATGAATATCTCTGAGGGGTGGGATTGGTGCTCGGGCTACCATATCTCTGATACTACGATTATTGGCTTTGCCCATACTCACCTTAGCGGTACGGGTATTGGCGACAAGGGCGATCTGCTCTTTATGCCTACCG
>JAWXTL010000110.1:0-5390 GCA_044433565.1 Rikenellaceae bacterium
CGACGATATGTAGTAGTGGTCGATGTCCTAATATTTCGGAATGTTGGTCTCGTCGTACGGCTACGTTTATGATTGGGGGTGATATTTGCACTCGTTCGTGTAGGTTTTGTGCTACGAGCAGTGGGCGACCAAAAGAGTTGGATATGAGTGAGCCGCTGAAGGTGGCTCGGGCAATTAGGATTCTGGGGTTGCATCATGCGGTTATCACTTCGGTCGACCGTGATGATCTGGAGGATGGAGGTGCTGGGCACTGGGTGCGCACGGTAGAGGCTGTCAGAAGGGAAGCCCCCGAGACCACATTGGAGTTGTTGATACCCGATTTTGATGCACGAGAAGAGCTGTTGAGGATGATAGTCGAGAGTGGTGCCGATATAGTGGGGCATAATATTGAGACGGTAGAGCGTCTGACCCCAAGCTCTCGAAGTAGGGCAACATACAGGGGGTCGCTAGAGGTGCTAAGGATGCTTGGTGAGATGGGAGCCCAGACCAAAAGCGGTCTGATGCTGGGGCTTGGCGAGAGCGAAAAGGAGGTCGAACGGACACTAGAGGATTTGTATGAGGTGGGGGTGCGCAGAGCCACAATAGGGCAATATTTGCAGCCCACAGCCAAACACCTCTCGGTAGAAAGATACGTTACGCCCGAGGAGTTCGAGAGATATGCCACTAGGGCACGAGAGATAGGATATACGCACATCTTTAGTGCGCCATTGGTTCGTTCATCATATATGGCTGAGTTATGATTGTCAAGGATTGTGGATTAATAGAATATGGCACAGCATGGGATCTGCAAAAAGAGATCTTCGAGAAGGTGCAGCAAGGAGACCAGCAGACAATACTATTGTGTGAACACCCTCATGTATATACCCTAGGCAAGTCGGGCAATCGAGAAAACCTATTGATCGGACAGAAGAAGTTAGAGGAGATAGGAGCAACATACTATAAGAGCGATCGAGGAGGAGATATTACATATCACGGGCAGGGGCAATTGGTGGTCTATCCGATTATTGACCTCACTGGGCAAAATATTTCTTTGAGGGAATATATCTATCGACTCGAAGAGACCGTTATAAATACAATAAAGTGTTGGGGAGTCTGTGGTGAGCGTAGCGAGGGAGCTACGGGAGTATGGATCGAGGGGCGAAGAAAGATATGTGCAATAGGGGTGAGGGCATCGAGGAGTGTAACAATGCACGGTTTGGCACTAAATGTGTCAACACAGTTGGAGTATTTCGACTATATAAATCCATGCGGCTTCACTGACCGTGGGGTGACCTCGTTGGTCAAAGAGATCAAAGATGAGGAAAAAAGGAGCGAGAGAGAGCTATACGAGAGTGTGAAAAGTGAGCTAATAAATCAGATGAGAAAACAATTCAAATTCTGACCAAAAACGGGGGGGAGTGTAGAGCCACGAGCCCGAAAAACCAACCAAATCGCAGGGAGCAAAACCAAAACCTCCTTGCCACCAAAAGATGAAAAAAATAAAAAAAAGAAAATATAATGTATTCAGAAAAACGCTGGGTGATAACCCCTGGTGGCGATTCTGCACGTGTCGAAGCGATAAGCCAAGTACACGGTATCTCTCCTATTTTGGCCGAGCTGTTGGTTCAACGAGGAATAGATACCCCACAGAGTGCATACCAGTTCTTCAACCCCTCGCTTGAGGAGTTGCACGACCCATTTTTGATGCGCGACATGATGGTCGCCGTCCAACGTATCGAAAAAGCTCTGCTTTCGGGCGAGAGAATTATGGTCTATGGTGACTATGATGTAGATGGTACAACCGCTGTATCGTTGGTCTACCTGTTCCTCAAAGGAATTGCCCCCGACCCCTCGCAGCTGCTATTCTATATCCCCGATCGCTATGCCGAAGGGTATGGTGTCTCGCAACGTGGAGTGGACTATGCCAACGAAAATAACGTATCGCTCGTAATCACGCTCGATTGTGGTATCAAAGCAATCGAAAAGGTGGCGTATGCCAAAACCCTAGGGATCGACTTTATCATCTGCGACCATCACCTTCCCGATGAGCAGTTGCCCGAGGCGGTGGCTGTGCTCGACCCAAAACGGCTGGATTGCGAATACCCGTTCAAAGAGCTATCGGGTTGTGGTGTAGGATTCAAATTGGCACAAGCATTTTGTATGTATCGAGAGATCTCTTTCGATTGTATCTTTCCGTTGTTGGATCTAGTGGTGGTGAGCATAGCCAGTGATATTGTCCCAATAGTGGGCGAGAATCGAATAATGGCGCACTACGGCTTGATACAGCTAAACAGCGAAAATGTAAACAAAGGACTGGGTGCAATTATTCGTATAGCAGGTCTGGAACGTCACCCGATCCAGATCGACGATATAATCTTTAAGATAGGCCCACGGATCAATGCCGCAGGGAGAATGGAGATCGAGATCGACCAAGACGATCCTCGTGCTCAGAGCGGAGGGCGTACGGCCGTGAAATTACTTACGGCACCAACCCCCGAACGGGCACTCTATTATGTCGAGCAGATCGACAATTTCAACCAAGATCGCAAAAGCATAGATCGAAATATCACAATCGAGGCGCATCAGATCATCGAACGGGACAGAGATTTTGTCAATAAACGCTCGACCGTAATCTACAATCCGCAATGGGTCAAAGGCGTGGTGGGGATTGTTGCCTCACGCCTGATCGAGAGCTATTATCGCCCAACAGTGGTATTGACCATGAGCAACGGAATGATTACGGGTTCGGCACGTTCGATCCCCGGGTTCGATCTCTATCAGGCGGTCGAACATTGTAGCGATCTGCTAGAGAATTTCGGAGGACACACCTACGCCGCAGGGCTGACCATGAGACCCGAGAACCTAGATGCCTTTCTCGAAAAATTCGAGAAGTTCGTAAAAGAGAATATCGACAACGAAACACTTACCCCACAGATCAAAATAGACGGGGCGATCACCCTGTCGGATATAACCCCTAAGTTGCGATCGGATCTGTTGCGCTTCCAGCCTTTTGGGCCTGGAAATCCAGCCCCCACATTCAGATCCACACGAGTGTGCGACAATGGTCGTGCCCGAAGAGTGGGAGCCAATGGCGACCACCTCAAAATGGAACTATGGCAAGGAGTACGCCCCTATTCGTCGATCTCGGCAATCGCCTTCGGGCAAACACGTTTTGCATCAGAGATTATCGGTGGACACCCCATTGATGTATGCTTCAACCTAGTGGAGAATCACTACCAAGGAAACATAACCCCACAACTACGTATCAGAGATATACGTCTGTGCCAAAGATAAAAATAAAACCACTCTAAAGATAATGAAGAAAGAAATTCAGAACGTATTTGGTTGTATCGAATATTCTCTAGCCGATAATACTGTGACGGGCGAGGTAGTCGATCTAATGTGCAACTATATTATGGATCAAGAAGTACCAGCTGCTGCACTCTCGGTCTATCCCTCGAATGTTGAGGTTGCAGGAATGGCCTTGGGCGAAAGTCCTGTGCGCATAAGTGCCTTCTGTGGGGCGTATCCCGTAGGGCATAGCTACCTAGAGGTGAAACTTCTGGAATGTGCAATGGCAATCGAGAATGGAGCAGATGAGATAGAGATTATGGTCGATCTGGCATCTGCCATAGGTGGTAATTATGATGCCCTAAGAGCCGAGATCGAGGCGATCAAGTCGGAAATTGCCGGTGAGGCACTGCTCAAAGTATGTGTGGCGTGTGAGTTGTTCGACGATCAGGATCAGATATATGATATTACGATGGCGGCAATAGAGGCAGGAGCTGATTTTATTGTTGCAACAACTGCTTTCGACGATGCTCCATCGCTCCCAATGATGGATGCTGTGCTCTGCGCAATCAAGGACTACCACAGCCACACCGGAGTTAGAGTGGGGTTGAAGTTTAATCTGACCACGATAGAATTACAGAAGCATGGAGACGATCTATTGGATTTGGTCAAAAATGTTTTAGGATTTGAGTGGTTTATCCCCTCGCTAATGCGCTTGGATGCTACCAATATGCTCTCATACGAGCCCGACGAAGAGGTAGTAAACTAATCTTTAAACCTAGCAGCTAAATATTCCCCATGAAACTTTATTCGAGAGCATCACGGCTAACCATCACGCTGACCATCATCTATATCTTGGCTTTGGTGGGGTTTGAGGTGTGGATGTATTTTCATGTTCAGAGTAGTTTTCTTCCGGCGGTTATCAACTCGATAATTTTTATTCTGGCCTCTATCAATTTGCTTTCCATTCCACGCTTTACTCGTATTACCGAGTCGGGGATTGAGATCTGCTGTGTGTTAGATATAACCCATATTCCGCTGGGTGAGATACGCAGGGTCGAGGTAGTAGAGAGAGGGGCTTTGTCGTGGAGTTTCCCTGTGCTGGGTATCTATGGGCTTTTTGGTTACTATGGATGGTTTCTCAATCTACGCAAATGGAGAATATCGAAATGCTACACCCGATCGCTACGGGGGTGTGTGGTAATCAAGCGTCATCACGGCTGTGACTTGATTGTGGGTGTCAACGAACGGGATGAGTTTGTCAAACAGCTAACAAAATTCTCGGTAGAGGTTTCCTAGAGGTTGTAACCCATAGAAATTTAGTATCTTTGTACCAAATTTAATAAATATCTTTTTTACACAATGAAAATAAGACACAGGATACGGAAGATGAGCAATAGGTCAGGGTGGTTGTACAACTTCACTAGTTGTATGGTTGGTACTGTGCTTGGTATTGCTCTCACCTTTGGTGTTGATGACTATGTGGAAACTCTAAAACAGAGAGAAACAACCCGACGTATTATTGAACACGCTATCAGCAGTCTTGAGGATAGTCAAGTGACATTTGATGAATCTTTGGAGCTGTTCAGATCTAAAGATTCGGTTTTTCAGAATGTTTTCACATACTTTCCTGATCGAGCCTCTGAGGTGCATTCCGATACTATTATAAAGGTTCTTATGTCTTTGTGGGAGTATGAATTTGCGGTAATTGATTACACCAGTGAGAATATATTTATGAATAGTATGGATACCTGGACAAACAAAGAGACTTTTGAGTTGGTAAATTTGATAGGCGACTGTTATGTACTTGTCGATGAGATGTTATTGCATTGTAGGAAAACTAGGCTACTAAAAGAGAAGTTTTGCGAATCCTTTACCAATGGAATGAGGTTTGGTTTTGATCCGCATAAGATTATTGAGAATCTTTTTAAGACAGAAGGATTTTTCTATTTTGTCCTTCAATATAATACATTTACGGATCACCTAGAGATGATGATTGGTGTATTGGATGAACAGATGGAAAAAATCAAGGAGGCGGCGGCTCTAATTTAGTCTTTTTTTGGGTTGGGGGAGTCCTGCACTATTTTCGCAGCACATGACCAGCAGCACATGACCAGCAG
>JAWXTL010000111.1:0-5381 GCA_044433565.1 Rikenellaceae bacterium
ATATGGTCGTTTCTCGGACGGCTGTCGGGATTTGCCTGGTAAGCCTTCAGGTTCTGGGACGCTCGGGTCTTTTTTGGGACTCTTGCTGGGTCTTGTGCTACTTTGGTGCAGCGGGGGTTAGTTGACCAATTGCAGAGTGCCGATATATTGCATCTGATTGCCAAAGGTTGGGGTAATGGTCACAGTCGCAGCTCCACTCAACATACTAACCTGCATACGAATCGAGTAATTTAGATTTCCCTGAGAGGCATCCATTCCATCTGTGGTTTGCATATCAATAACATTTTTGGCCTGAATATCGACAAATGCGCTTTTGCCATCGCTGCTATACTGCACATCGAAGGTGTAGCTAATGGTGGTGAAATAGATTTCGTTGCGGATTATGGTTGTAAAATAGGTGCTCTGGTATGGCAGATTTACATCCAGATCACTTGGGTAGACATCAATATAGTCATTGACCCCCGGAACTGTGGTTATGGGCCCAAAGTTGGTTTGCATTTGCATAGCAATAAAGGTAAAGCGTTGTTGGGCAAAGGCCTCTTTGATCTTGGCGGTATAGGCTTGTTGCTTTTCTTCACGTTGTTCTACTCTTTGTTGGTGAGTTAGTTTTTGCGCTACGGACGTACTTGTTGCCATTAGTGTTAGCATTGCTAGTAGTAGAAATTTTCCTTTCATGATTGTTTTTTGGTTTTTGTTGACCTATGGTCATTGGTTAATACTTTGTTAGTTTGTAGTGTAAACAAAGTATATGCCAAAGATTAGTCAGCAATCACGGCGAAGGATATTGGGGAAGATATGGTATGTTCTCGGACGGCTGTCGGGATTTGCCTCGTAAAGCCATCGGGTTTACGGGGCTCCCGACGGGGGGAGCCGTCCGCCCCGTAGAGATTTGCCTTCTGTAAGAAGGCAAATCTCCGCTGTCGCAATTCGGAGTTTATACTTTAGAAGATATGGATTTTTCTGGGACATTCGGGTCTTTTCTGGGACTCTGCTGGGTCATCTGCTACTTTAGTGCAGGGCTTCCCAAAATAATCAGTAGTCACAATTGAACCATTTTGCCCCCGACCTCTAAAAAAAGAGACCTATCTCCCCCCAGAAAAAGGAAATAGGTCTCTTGATATAATTTAGGTTAAACCCCCAGAAATTAGTCTAGCAATTCTGCCAACTTAGCCTCTAAAGCCGCACCACGAAGATTACGTGCCAAAATAACACCATCCTTGCCAATCAAAACATTAGAAGGAATAGAACTCACACCATAAAGCTGTGCACCCTCACATTTCCAACCCTTGAGATCCGAAATATTAGTCCAATTCAGCTCATCCTTGGCAATCGCCTCCTTCCAAGAAGAATCACTCTCGTCCAAAGAGACACCAAAAACCGTGAATCCCTTATCCTTGTACTTCTCGAAAGCAGCAACAACATGTGGATTCTCAGCACGACAAGGACCACACCACGAAGCCCAAAAATCCAATAATACCAACTTCTCGCCAGTACCTGCCTCAGAAGAGAGAGAAACCTGATTGCCATCAACATCCGTAGCGGTAATATCAACAAACTTCTGACCCACAGCAGTCTTGTCAATCAAATCGGCCTTCTTCAACAAATTAGCGGTATAAGCCGAAGCCTTAGCCTCGCCCGTAAGCAAAGAGGCTAGTTCACGCATCTTCTCGGTCGAAAGACGAGGAGAGTAACTGCGGAACAAAACATAAGCGGTAGCCACCGAAGAGTTGTTATCGGCAATAAATTGCTCGGTCGCCGAAGCATAGTTCTCAGACCCTGCCTCTTTGATCGTTTTGTCATACTTCACACGAACCGAATCGGCCGAAGATCCACTCATCACCGACGAGACCTTGCCATTTTGCTGACGCTCCAACGAGAGAGTCATAGGGCTATTCTCGATAACCACAGTAGCCAAATACTCGCCCTGAGGATTCATAACAAAAGCCATAAGAGGCTCCGAAAGAAGACCCGAAAAGCTAAAAGTTCCATTCTCGATAGTTGCCGAATCGACACGAACCTTGCTTTTGTCACCCTGAACAGCCTCAAGATAGACCACGCCATCGACACCCGTAGCATTACCCGTGATAGTAAAGCCAGGAGCCGCCTTCTGGGCACACGCACCCATTGCCACAGCTAGGAGTGCAAAAAGAGTTAATTTTTTCATTTTCTTTAGTTTTTATAAATTATAATACTTGTTTTCTATCAAAAATCAGTCTCAAAGGTAATCAAAATCTCATTATTCTCAAAAAATTGTATATCAACTACGTATAACAATTTTTTTATCTCAAACAAAGATTCTAACTTTGCCCCTTGATATGAAGATAGTAAATAGTGTTGCCGATCTTGATTCGGCATTGTGCTCTGCGAAAGCTCAGGGTGCAGGTATTGTGGGACTTGTTCCCACTATGGGTGCTTTGCACGAAGGACATATTTCGTTGGTCGATCTGGCACGTGGCGAGTGTGATTGTGTGGTGGTGAGTCTTTTTGTCAACCCAACTCAGTTTAATGATCCCAAGGACTTGGAGAAATATCCTCGAACTCTTGAGGCTGATGCTCGGCTTTTGGCGGCGGCGGGGGTCGATGTTTTGTTTGCTCCCGAGGTGGCGGATATATATCCCGAAGATGGCTCTTACCAGAGGGTGGAGTATGACTTTGGGGCACTAGAGCGTGTGATGGAGGGGGTTCATCGCCCAGGGCATTTTGCTGGGGTGGCCGAGGTTGTGGGACGGTTGTTTGATTTGACGACTCCCGATCGGGCATATTTTGGCGAGAAAGATTTCCAGCAGTTGGCCATTATCCGTGAGCTGGAGCGTATGCGTGGGTCGAAGATTGAGATTGTGGGATGCCCAATCGTTCGTGCCAAGAGTGGTTTGGCGTTGAGTTCTCGCAATATGTTGTTATCACCCCAGGGGCGTGAATCGGCAGCGCATATATATAGTGTGATCGCCCGTGCGGCTCAGATGGTCGAGAGTGCCGAGCAAATCGAGGAGTGGACAACCCAGCAGATCGAGCAGAACGAAGATCTAAGGGTCGAGTATGTCGAGGTGGTCGATGCCCAAACGCTGCAAAAAGTAGACAAGAATACAACAAACCGTCACCTATGTGTAGTGGTGCACTGCCAAGGGGTCAGATTGATAGATAATATAGCGATTGTTCGTTAGTTGTTAATTAAATTAAAGAAAAAGTTTAGAAATAAAAAAGATGATGATAGAGGTTCTAAAGTCTAAGATACACCGTGTGAGTGTTACTCAGGCTGATCTTAACTATGTAGGAAGTATTACAATAGACGAGGATTTGATGGATGCTGCAAATATCATAGCAGGTGAGAAGGTGGCTGTGGTAGATAATAACAATGGGAGTAGGTTCGAGACTTATGTTATCAAAGGAGAGCGTGGTTCGGGTTGCATTTGTGTGAATGGTGCGGCGGCTCGTTTGGTTGCGGTGGGCGATGTGTTGATTATTATCTCTTATGCCCTTATGGATTTCGAGGAGGCTAAGAGTTTCAGCCCTTCGATCGTTTTCCCCGATACGTTGAGCAATCAGCTACTTTGAGTTAAGTAGGTAGTTAAATTCCAAAAAAAAAGATAAAACCATGAATGCACTATTAATTATTATTTTCCTTGTGGGGATCGTCTGTATCGCCATGGAAGACAAACTTCATGTGAACAAAGCGGCTACGGCTCTTATGATGGCAGTTCTCTCGTGGGTTGTCCTTTCGGCTATGGGGTCGGTTGACGACATTTCTGTCCCTTTTGTTGAGCAGTTGGGCGAGACTAGTGAGACTCTGTTTTTTGTGCTTGGGGCACTTACGATTGTTGAGCTTACGGACTCTCATGGTGGTTTTAGGGTGGTGACACAATATATTCGCACCACCGACAAGCGCAAGTTGATGTGGGTTCTTTCGTTTATGGCTTTTGTTTTGTCGGCACTTTTGGATAATATTGCTACGGCGGTGATTATTATTGCTATTTTGCGTAAGATGGTGGCGGATCGTTCGGATCGTTTGATTTTTGCTTGTATGACAATTTTGGCGGCCAATGCTGGGGGTTCTTTCTCTCCGATTGGCGATGTTACCACTATCCTTTTGTACACGGGCGGACAGGTTGAGCCTATGCACCAGATCGCAAGTTTGATTTTGCCTTCTTTGGCTTGTATGTTGGTTCCGTTGTTGATTGCAACTCGATTCTTCAAGAAGGGTGAGATGCTAGGTGGTGTGAACGAGCTAAAAACTGAAAATGACCAGATGCCAGAGGTCTCTAAGAAATCTCGTCTTATCATCTTGTTCCTCGCCCTGTTGACCATGATTTCGGTTCCGATTTTCAATGAGTGGACTCATCTTCCTCCGTTTATGCGTATTATGGCGGGTGTGGCTATGTTGTGGATCTATACCGATGTGATGTATGGTCGTCGTGGTGAGCATAGCAATCAGGTGAAGTTGCCTTTGGCACAGATTCTTAATCGTTTGGATTTGAGTACTATTCTCTTTTTCTTGGGTGTGTTGATGACAGTTGGGGCTTTGAATACTTCGGGCATTTTGGTTGGTATTGGCGAGGGGTTGTCTTCGGCTATTCCTAATGCGCTGGGTGTTAGTGCCACGATTGGTGTTATGAGTTCGTTTGTCGATAATGTAGCCCTCGTTGCGGCAACTCAGGGGATGTATCCACTGGCGGAGGCTGGAACTTATGCTGTCAATTCGGAGTTTTGGACTTTCTTGGCTTACTGTTCGGTGACGGGAGGCTCTCTTTTGATTATCGGTTCGGCTACGGGTGTTACGGTGATGGGCATGGAAAAGGTGTCGTTTGCATACTACCTCAAAAAATTCACTCCACTAGCCCTTGCAGGATATATTGTCGGAGGAGCGTTGTTCATTTTGTTGAACTAACTATCGGGCGGCGCATGGTGAACTTATGTTGTTAAACAAATAATTTATAACTAGTTTGAAGATTTTTTACAACCTGTTTATATACCTCTTTATGGCGATACTTTGGCAAGTATCGCCTTTTAAGCGTAAGGCTCGTTTGCTTTTTAGGGGGCGACGTGCGACCCTTCGCTCGATTAATTCTCGGATGCAGGAGATTCGTGAGCAACGAGGTGGCAAGTGCCGTTGTGTTTGGTTGCATAGTGCTTCGCTTGGCGAATTTGAGCAGGGGCGCACTATCATTGACTCGCTACGTCGTGAGGATCCTAGTTTGATTGTGGTGGTGACTTTCTTTTCGCCTTCGGGCTATGTGCCACGGGCAAATTACCCGGGTGCCGATGCTGTATTCTACCTTCCGTCGGATACCTCGTCGAACGCCCGACGGATGGTACGAGCAATCAAGGCCGATCAGGTGATATTTGTCAAATATGAATTTTGGTATCACTACCTGATCGGAAGAGCC
>JAWXTL010000112.1:0-5371 GCA_044433565.1 Rikenellaceae bacterium
CCTCGGTGGTGGCTAGTGTGCGAAGAGCACCACGCTCCTTGTCGGTCACCGCCACGATACGCTGCGATGCACCCTCCTTGCCATATCGCTTCTCGATTTCGGCTTTCAGGATGCGGAATGCAATAGCAGGTTCGGTTGTTGTACCCGACTTGCTGATTACCACAGCACCAATCGAACGACCCTGCAAAGAGTCCAAAAGCTCCGACATATAATCCTCCGAGATATTCTGACCAGCAAAGATCACAATAGGAGATGTGCGGTCACGTTGCAACCAATCAAAGCTGTTGCCACAAGCATCAACCACCGCCTTAGCACCCAAATAAGAACCACCAATACCCACCGAGATAACCACCTCGCAGCTAGAGGCCAACTCCTTGGCTGTCGATTCAATCTCGCTCAATTGCTCCGAGGTGATCGAGCTAGGCAAATTAACCCAACCCAAGAAGTCAGAACCCTCACCCTCGCCCGTGTGCAAAAGGTCATTAAATTTAATCATCTGTGGTTCGAGAGCGAGTAGTTGCTCTTGCGAAACCGCTTTTTCAACTTTAATTTTCATTTTATCGTTTTAATATTTTTTTGTTTTCTTTAGATTTACGAGGCACTCAGTCAGCCAAATGAGATAAAAATGTTAGACCAGATGATCTAGTATCGCATCCATCTGGTCACGAGCCGATTTCATCTGATAGAGCACACCATAGACCGCCTCGACAATAGGCATATCTATTTTGGTGTCATAACGCTCTAGTACCTTTTTGATACAAGCTGCCGAATAGTACCCCTCGGCAACCATATTCATCTCCATCTGTGCATATTTGACCGAATAGCCCTTGCCAATCATCAAACCAAAGGCACGATTACGAGAGAACTGAGAATAGCACGTCACCAACAGGTCGCCAAGGTAAGCCGAATCGTTGGTGTTGCGTGGCGAAGGATATGTAGCCTTCATAAATCGAGACATCTCGTCCGAGGCATTGGCAATAAGCACCGCCATGAAGTTATCGCCATAGCGCAATGAATGGCTCATGCCCACAGCAATAGCATAAATATTTTTGAGAACAGCGGCATACTCTGTTCCATAAATATCGGTTGAGGTCGAGACACGAATATTTCTATTGGCAAAACGTGCTCCAAGCCTAGCCGCAGTATCAAGATTTTTGGCCACCACAGTCAGATAAGACAAACGTTCCAGAGCGACCTCTTCGGCATGGCATGGGCCCGTTACCACCCCAATATGGTCAAAAGAGATACCATACGCTTGGTTGACATATTCGGCGATGGTCAGATAGCCATTGGGTATAATTCCTTTGACAGCCGAGAGGATGAATTTTCCATCAAGAGAGACCGTGAGCTCATGCAGCACCCCCTCCAAAAAAGCCGAAGGAGTGGCCAGTATGACCACCTGCGACTCTCGAACCGCATGGTTAATATCACTATGCAACTTGATAGTTTGGGTGTTAAACTGTATGTTTGTTAGGTATTTGGGATTGCGTTTGTTGTGCTCTAGCGATTCTCTCACCTCCGAATTTCGCACATACCAATTGACCCTCACCCCATTGTCGGTGAGAATTTTCACAAGAGCCGTAGCCCAACTACCGTGCCCGATCATTGCAATGGCAGCATTATCAAAATCAATATTCATAACTCTTAGTCTGGAATAGGTATATTCACCACAAAGGTACAATTTTTTTGTAAGACTCTCAACCCCATAACAAGTTTTTACAATATAACCCCCACGAAATTCTCTTTCACGGGTTTCTTTCTTGCTGGGTGGGTGCCTTTGGGGCGAAAATGTGATAAAGTTGATAAGTTTCTAGGTGGGGATGGTGAGAGAGTTATGAAAAATTATTACTTTTGTGGTATGAACCTCCTAGAGCTAAAAGAGCGAGTGTGCCAAGTGGCCAAACTCGCCTCAGACTTTATTGCTAACCAGCGCAAGTGCTTTGATTCTACCAAAATAGAACACAAAGGGCATCAGAATCTTGTCTCCTATGTCGACAAACAGGCCGAACGGCTGATCGTCGAGCAGTTGCAGGGGTTGATCCCTGGGTGCGATTTTTTGGGCGAAGAGGGTACTTCGACCAATAATGGTTCGCCCTATCGTTGGGTTATTGATCCGCTGGATGGGACGACCAATTTTATCCATGATTTCCCTCCCTATTGCGTGAGTATTGCTCTCGAATATGAGGGTGAGGTGGTTTTGGGGGTGATCTATGTTGTCACCTCGGGCGAATGTTTTGCAGCCACAAAGGATACTCCTGCCACACTCAATGGGCGTGAAATTCGGGTGTCGGATGTCGATCGTATCGAAAATTCCTTGGTGATCTCGGGGTTGGCATACGACCATTCCTGTCAGTTTATTAGCGAGTTTACTTTGCTGTTCGAGCGGTTCAATCGCACGACCAATGGTGCTCGTCGTGTGGGTTCGGCAGCGGCCAACCTTGCTTATATCGCCTGTGGACGTGCCGAATGTTTCTATCAGACTAATCTCTCGCCTTGGGATGTTGCAGCAGGAGGGCTTATTATCCAACAAGCAGGAGGAGTGGTAGTAGATTTTGACGGGGGCGGTAACTTTGTCTATGGCAAATCAATAATCGCCACCAACCAAAAACTACACGCCGAATTTTATAAAAAAATCCAAGAGAAGTGAAACACCTAGGCTACTATCTATCCATACCTTTTATCTATCTTCTGGGGAAGATGCCCTATAAGATGCAATATATCTTGTCGGATTTTATGCGCTTTATGCTCTACAAGGTTGTTCGTTATCGAGTTGGCGTGGTGCGTGAGAACCTTCAGAAATCTTTTCCCGAAAAGAGTGTCGAGGAGCTTCGTACCGTCGAGCGTAATTACTATAAGCACCTTGCCGATACCTTTGTCGAGACTCTATCGCTTACCTTTGCCACCGAGGCTCAGATCAAAAAGCGGATGGTTTTTTTGAATGCCGATCAGCTCGATCAACATTTTGGTGGTCGTAGTTTTATTTCGGCTATGGCTCATTATGGCTCTTGGGAGTATGCTTCGAGTTTTGGTTTGCATTATCAGGGAGATAAGGTTATTGCTGCTTATCGCCCTCTTTCGAGCTTTACGGCCGATCGTATCTATAAGAAGATGCGCACTCGCTTTGGCACTAACCCTTTGCCTATGAAAGAGATTACCAAGGCGATTATTACGGGTGTGAAACAGCAGCGACAATATGCTATTGCTTTGATCTCGGATCAGAATCCTCCGATTTATGAGCAGCAGATTTGGCTTGACTTTTTTGGACGTAAGACACTCTTTTATGGTGGTGTCGAGAAATTGGCTGTGAAGTTTAACTTGCCTGTTTTCTTTTTGCATATGGATAAGAGCAAACGGGGGCACTATATTGCTTGGTTTGAATTGTTGTATGATGGGTCAGAAGAGGTCGAACCTCATGAGGTGACTCGTCGTTATGCCCAGAAGTTAGAGCGGGAGGTTTGTCGTCGCCCTGAGCTTTGGATTTGGTCTCATCGCAGGTGGAAACATCGCTATGAGGATCACCAGCCATCTGTGTCACACCAAACCAGTCAGATTTAGATTAGCAGAGGGAGTTTTTTATGATGGATCACAGAACGGCAGTAGTTATTTTGAATTGGAATGGGCGGCAATTTTTGGAGATTTTTCTTCCGATTTTGATTGCTCGTACCCCTTCGGCTCGTTTGGTTGTGGCGGATAACTGCTCGACCGACGATTCTCGGGAGTATCTCCGTGATAATTTCCCCGAGGTGGAGCTTTTGGTTTTGGATGATAATTATGGTTTTACGGGGGGGTATAATCGTGCTTTGGCTCAGGTCGAGGCAGAGTATTTTGTCCTTCTCAATAGCGATATTGAGGTTGAGCAGGGGTGGTTGGAGCCTCTGGTCGAGATGATGGATCGTAATTCGGATGTGGCGGCTATTCAGCCTAAGATCCTTTCGTTTGCCCAGAAAGATCGCTTTGAATATGCGGGGGCTTCGGGGGGATTTATTGATGCTTTGGGTTATCCTTTTTGTCGTGGGCGATTTATTGGTGTCAAGACCGAGGTGGATCGTGGGCAGTATGATGATTCTCGTGAGGTTTTTTGGGCTTCGGGGGCGGCTTTGATGATTCGCAGCTCTTTGTATCGTGAGATTGGGGGGTTGGACGAAAACTTCTTTGCCCATATGGAGGAGATTGATCTTTGTTGGCGACTCAAACGTGCTGGTTACCGTATTATGGTCGAGCCTCGCTCGGTGGTTTACCATATTGGCGGAGGGACGCTTCCTGTTTGGTCTGCGATGAAGACCTATTATAATTTCCGTAATAATATTGCTATGCTATACAAAAATCAGTCTCGACGACGTTTCTTTTGTGTCTATTATTTGCGACTGTGGACTGATTTTCTTCGCTTGTTGACCTATCTGATTCCTATGAAATGGAGCTTTGCGGCGGCTATTTTCAGAGGGCATCGAGATTTTTGGCGTATGCGTAAAAAATTAGATCGGCAGAACCATCTCCCTCATAAGACGGTCAAGCAGACTTATCGAGGTAGTATTATACTACGACAACTATTTGGTAGAAAAACTTTTGGAAATATGATTAAGATTTTAATTTTGTTTGTGTTGATGGTCTCTTGTGGGACTGTATCATCAGAAAAAAGCAGCTCGTCTGCGACTACTTCTGCGAAGACTCCTGTTTCGGGGGTCGAGATTGTGGCTCAATATCCTCATAGCACTAGTGGCTATACTCAGGGTTTGTTGATCTATGATGGGATGTTCTATGAGAGTACGGGCGAATATGGTCAATCGACTTTGCGTATTGTCGAACCCACTACGGGCGAGGTTAAACGTTCGATTGCTTTGGATGATAAATATTTTGCCGAGGGGTTGGAACTCATTGGCGATAAACTCTATCAGCTCACTTGGATGGAGCAGAAGTGCTTTGTCTATGATCGTTCTACTCTCGAAAAGATTGGCGAGTTTGCTTATCGTGGCGAGGGCTGGGGTTTGGCAACCGATGGTACGGTGCTTTATATGAGCGATGGGTCGAATGTGATTACTATTCGTGATCCTGAGACTTTCGAGATCAAGGGGCGTATTGGAGTGCATGATAGCGAGGGGCCTGTGGTTTTTGTCAACGAGATGGAGTGGATCGAGGGTAAGCTTTGGGCTAATATCTATCTGGATAATACCGTGGCGGTGATCGACCCCAGCAGTGGGAAGATCGAACGCTATATTGATATGACCCCTCTGGCTCGTAGCATTGGCAACTCTCTGATGGCCGATGTGCTCAATGGTATAGCCTATGATAAGCAGACCAAGAAGATCTATCTCACGGGGAAACTTTGGGATACGATGTTTGAGATAAAGAGAAATAGAGTTTGAGATAAAAAACA
>JAWXTL010000113.1:0-5361 GCA_044433565.1 Rikenellaceae bacterium
ATCACTTTTGATCTTGGTGGGTGTGGTACTCGACACGCTACAACAAATCGAATCGCATCTACTAATGCGTCACTACGACGGTTTGATGCAAAGTGGTCGCCTCAAAGGAAGACAAGCATAATATACTAAATTTCTAATTACTAGGAAATAACAAATGATATACCTGAAAAATCAAGAAGAGATTCAACTGCTTTGGGAGGCGAATCAGCTGGTGGGAAAAACACTAGGAGAATTGGCTAAACATATCGCACCAGGGGTGACTACACTCCAGTTGGATAAGATAGCAGAAGAGTTTATTCGAGATAATGGGGCTATACCATCATTTAAAGGTTACGGTGGTTTTCCAGCTACCCTATGTACTTCGGTCAATGAGGTAGTAGTACACGGCATACCAAACGACAAAGCACTCGTTGAAGGCGATGTGATTTCTGTTGATTGCGGAACTTTTATGAATGGCTTTTGCGGTGATTCCGCCTACACGTTTGCTGTGGGTGAAATTTCACCCAAGAAGCAACGACTTCTTGAGGTTACCAAAGAGGCACTTTATAAAGGCATTGCAGCAGCGACACCAGGAAATAGAATTGGCGATATTTCGTTTAGTGTTCAAAATCATGCAGAATTTAACGGCTACTCGGTCGTGCGAGAAATGGTAGGTCACGGTCTAGGAAAAGTAATGCACGAAGATCCCCAAGTGCCAAATTATGGTAGAAAAGGGGCGGGAATCAAACTCCAAGAAGGTCTGGTTATCTGTATCGAACCAATGATTAACGCCGGTGTTAAGGCGATAGTTTTTGAGCGGGATGGATGGACAGTTAGAACAAAGGACAAAGAACCCGCAGCGCACTTCGAGCATTGTATTGCAGTAACCAAAGATGGTCCTAAGATATTATCGACTTTCAGTTATATCGAAGAGGTGCTAAAAAGCAAAATTTAAGCTTAATCCAACGTCACAATTGGTTGAAAGTTTTTATGACTCAAGCAAATCATGAGAGCATTAAGCTCGAATTTAGTTAAAACGAAAAGCACAAAGAATTTCAAAGATGGCAAAACAGAATGCAATCGAAAAAGATGGAACAGTAGTTGAAGCTCTGTCAAATGCAATGTTCCGCGTAGAACTTGATAATGGTCACGTCCTAACAGCTCATATTTCGGGCAAAATGAGACTGCACTACATCAAGATCCTACCTGGTGACAAAGTAAAAGTGGAAATGTCTCCATACGACCTAACCAAAGGACGTATCTCATTCCGCTACAAATAGAGTTCACACACCAAACCATCTGAAAAACAAAAAACAGAAAAATGAAAGTAAGAGCATCTATCAAAAAGAGAAGCGAGGATTGCAAAATCGTACGTCGCAAAGGCAGACTTTATGTAATCTGCAAAAAGAATCCAAAACTAAAACAACGTCAAGGTTAAGGATCTTCTCGAGCGTTCTAGGTTAGAGAACCTAGACAAGACAAAAAAGAGGAATGAGTGTAGTGATTACATAACCATTCCCAGCAAAACAAAGTTTAAAAAGAAATAAGAAAAAGATATGGCACGTATAGTCGGTGTAGACTTACCAAAAAATAAGCGAGGCGTAATTGGCCTTACCTATATCTATGGCATCGGTCGCAGTATGTCATCACACATACTTGATAAAGCTGGTGTTGACGAAAACATTAAAGTAAAGGATTGGGATGACCAACAGATTTCAGCTATCCGTAATACAATTGCATCTGAGGGTGTATTGGTAGAAGGAGAGCTTCGTTCAACAGTCCAATTGAACATCAAACGTCTTATGGACATCGGTTGTTACCGTGGTATCCGTCACCGTTTGGGTCTTCCACTTCGTGGTCAGAGCACCAAAAACAACGCTCGTACCCGTAAAGGTAAGAAGAAAACAGTTGCTAACAAGAAAAAAGCTACTAAGTAATCTTAACCCGATAACGCTCTTTCAAGTAGCCTAGGGTGGATATGGGGGAGTCAGGTCGAACAATCAATTTACAAAAGAAAATGGCAAAAAAAACAAATACAACCAAGAAGAGAGTTGTGAAAGTTGACGCACAAGGTCAGGTTCACGTACACTCAACATTCAACAACGTAATTATCACCATTACTAATGCTTCTGGTCAGGTAATTAGTTGGAGTTCAGCTGGTAAAATGGGATTCCGTGGTTCTAAAAAGAACACTCCTTATGCAGCACAAACAGCAGCTCAAGATTGTGGCAAGATCGCTTACGATCTAGGAATGCGTAAAACTAAGGTTTACGTAAAAGGTCCAGGATCAGGACGTGAATCAGCAGTACGTACTATCCACGGTCTAGGTATCGAGGTTACAGAGATCATCGACGTAACTCCACTACCACACAACGGATGTCGTCCACCAGCACGTCGTAGAGTCTGATTTATTTCTTGCCCTTGGGGGCAGGAGATTATTTACTACGACACGAGAGGTTTAAAGAATTATACGATAGACTGTGCTACGTACTGCATTTGAGCATTCGTAGCATAGAATATCGAAAGCGAACCTTCCAGAAAAACAAAACAATCATTAACCACGTCCTCGCTATAGGCGAGATAACGTGAAAAACAAAAAACAAAAAATGGCAAGATATACAGGCCCTAAAAGTAAAATCGCACGTAAATTTGGTGAACCAATTTTCGGAGCAGATAAAGTACTAGACAAGAAAAACTACCCATCGGGTCAGCACGGTCTAGCTCGTAAACGCAAAAAAGTAAGCGAGTATGGTATCCAGTTGAAAGAGAAGCAGAAAGCAAAAGCTATCTATGGTATCCTAGAGAAACAATTCCGTCGCACCTTCGAGGAGGCAGCTCGTCGTCAAGGTATCACCGGTGAAAACCTATTGATCCTTCTTGAGAGCCGCTTGGATAACACAGTTTATCGTCTAGGTATCGCTCCAACACGTGCAGCAGCTCGTCAGCTAGTAAGCCACCGCCACATCACAGTAAACGGTGATGTACTAAATATTCCATCATACATGGTCAAAGTGGGTGATGTAATTGCGGTTCGTGAGAAATCAAAATCAATGGAAGTTATCACCAATTCAATTGGCACAATCAACACAAGCCGTTATAGCTGGTTGGAGTGGAACCAAGAGATCCTAGGTGGTAAGATGCTTCAACGTCCAGATCGTACTGAGATCCCAGAGAGCATCAACGAGCAGCTTATTGTCGAGCTATACTCGAAATAGTTATGAGTTTGAGCATGGCAAATTATTTGTACTACTCACGGATATATTTGCCACTGCTTAAAATCAACAAGTCCTAACCTAATTAACTACTCCTAACTATTAATACACATAAATAATGGCTATATTAGCATTTCAAAAACCCGATAAAGTAATAATGCTAGAGTCTTCGGAGACTTTTGGACGATTTGAGTTTCGCCCACTAGAACCAGGATTCGGTTTGACTGTCGGAAATGCGCTGCGTCGCATACTTCTATCCTCACTCGAAGGATATGCCATCACCTCGGTAAAAATAGCCGGAGTTGATCATGAATTTGCATCTATCGAAGGTGTAATGGAAGAGATGATCGAAATTATTTTGAATCTAAAACAAGTGCGATTGATTCGTACTGTCGAGGATCAAGATTTCGAGAAGGTAACAGTAAATGTTGCCGACCTAACAGAACTAACTGCGGGTCATCTTTCGACATTCATGACTGGCTTCAAAGTGCTAAATCCAGACTTGGTAATTTGTCGTCTTCAGAAGGAGGTCAAATTCCAGATGGAGCTTACTATCGGCAAGGGTCGTGGATATGTACCATCGGAAGAGAATGCACCAGCAGACGCACCTCTTGGATTGCTGCCAATAGACTCTATACATACACCAATTAAGAATGTGAAGTATAGCATCGAAAACTATCGTGTTGAGCAGAAGACTGACTATGAGAAGTTGGTATTTGAGATCACCACCGATGGTTCGATTGCACCAAAGGAGGCTCTAAAAGAGGCTGCTAAGATTCTTATTTTCCACTTCCAGTTGTTCTCAGACGAGAAGATCACCGCCGAGGTAGAAGAGAAAGTAGCAGTCGAGGAGTTCGATGAGGATGTACTTCACATGCGTCAGTTGCTAAAAACCAAGCTTACGGAGCATGACCTATCGGTTCGTGCCCTAAACTGTTTGAAGACAGCTGAGGTAGAGACTTTGGGCGACTTGGTTAAGTTCCACCGTTCTGAGCTATTGAAGTTCAGAAACTTCGGTAAGAAGTCATTGTCGGAGCTTGATGAGTTCTTGGCTCGCAAAGAGTTGAGTTTCGGTATGGATATTTCGAAATACAAACTCGACAAAGAGTAATTTTTAACTATTCGTTTTTGTTTTCTTGCACTTAGGGATTACGAAACGATCTAGACAACATCAAATTAAAAAATGAGACACGGAAAAAAAATAAATCACCTTGGTCGTCAAGCTTCACACCGTAAAGCTTTGATGGCAAATATGGCTTGTTCGTTGTTGGAGCATAAGCGCATCAGCACGACATTGGCTAAAGCAAAGGCTTTGCGTACATATGTTGAGCCACTTATTACAAAATCAAAAGAGGATACTACACATTCTCGTCGTATTGTTTTTTCATACTTGAAAAACAAGGAGGCAGTTAGTGAGTTGTTCCGCACTGTTGCTCCTAAGATTGCTGATCGTCCGGGTGGATACACTCGTATTTTGAAGACAGGTTTCCGTAAGGGTGACGCTGCTGAGATGTGCTTTATTGAGTTGGTTGACTTCAATACTGTTTATACAACAGAGAAGAAGGTTGCTGCTCCTAAGCGTACTCGTCGTTCTAAGGCTGCTGCTGAGGCTGCTCCTGCTGTTGAGACTGTTGAGTCGGCTGAATAATTATTGTCCCTTGTTTGGGGTCTTTAATATTTTTGAGAGTCCTACCATATTTGGTAGGACTTTTTTTTGCGGCTTATTGAGGAGTACTTTGGGGTCGTTCTAATGAAGAATAAACCCTTTGCCAGGGGTTTATTCTGGACAAAAGTTTTTGGCCGGTTGGGCGTTTTTTCAAAAAGCCTCCACAGTTCACTGCCGCTGGGCTCTGGGAATGGAGCTATGTTTCCTTGCGGTTAGAGGCTTTTATATCAGAGGATTTTGGCGGAGGAATTTCCGAATGCGATAGCGAGACTTTTCGCCAGAAAAGTCAGTAGGGCGGACGCTCCCCCACGGGAGCCCTGCACTACTTTCGTAGAACATGACCCAGCAAAAGTCCCAGAAAATACCCGAATCTCCCAGAACAGTCCATATCTTCGGGGATGATAATATTCCGAATTGCGATAGCGGATTTTTCGCTAGAAAAATCTACGGGGCGGACGGCTCCCCCCGTCGGGAGCCCCGTACTACTAAAGTAGCACGAGTCAC
>JAWXTL010000114.1:0-5300 GCA_044433565.1 Rikenellaceae bacterium
AGTGTTTAGGAAGTTCTCAGAGATAGCATAGCTAGTAGAGATTACGTTCACGTCATCTGGGTTCTCATCGTAGTCACCAGGATAGTGGAAGTAAAGACCATCAGATGCTGATTCCATAAGACCATTTGATACAGCTAGAACCTCGCTCTTAACAGTTGCGTAGTGAGTTGGGTCATAACGCTTTAGTTTCCACGCCATTTCTAGACGGTAAACGTTAGCGAATTTTTTCCAACGCTCACGTTGAGTTGTATAGTTACCTAGAGCAGAGTTTGCACTACCACCCGAAGAGTAAACAGTATTGAGCCAACCATAGAAATAGTCATTGTTACCAACCTCTGTAGTGTTGTCAACTGGAGTCTCAGAAAGAGTAGTAACAGCAGCTTTAAGAGTTGAGTCGATAGAGCTATAGATGTCTTTACCTAGCTCATACTTAGGGTAAGTGATACCTTCGGTAATCGCTTTGAAAGCCTCAGAGTAAACGATTGCACCATATTGCTCAACTACACGCCATTGTTGGAATGCAAGAATAATAGTAGTGATCGCACGGATGTCTGCGTGTTGTGCTTGTTCCTCCTCTGTCATATAAGAGATTTGGTCAAGAACAGTTTGAAGAGCATTACCAGTAGTACTGAAAAGCTGAGAGTAGTAGTAGGACCAAGAACCTACTGTTTTGAACGATCCTGAAGACTCGTCATTCAAAGAAGAATAAGATCCATAAGTACCGATATATTGCATCTTGGCCATCAAGTCGTACTTCTCAGTCAAAGTACCACGTGCTTGTTGGTCGAAATATGCTGATGTAGCACCAAGGAAGAGGTACTCCATATTTGTTGAAGAGACAGTCTCAGGGTTTGAGTTCATCTCCTTCATCACGTCTTTACAGCCGGTGTTGAGAGAAGCTACAAGTAGACCTGCCGCTAAAAATTTATTTAATGTTTTCATAAGCTAATTTATTTATTAATTAGTTTGTCCGATTAGAAACGTACGTTAAGTGTAAGAGAGTAATAACGAGTGAATGGAATTCCACCGTAATCGTAAGGAGTCAAAGCATTGTTACTTGACAATGATTCTGGGTTGGTGTTACCCTCCATACCATTGTAGATGTAGCAAAGGTTACGTGCAGAGAATGACAAACGAGCTGATTGCATACCTACGTGTTTTACAATATTTTCTGAGAAGTTGTAACCAACTGTTAGCTCACGAAGAAGTACATAAGTACATTCTTGCGCTTGGTAGTCAGCAGCACAAGCCCATGGATATTGGTAGTAGTAGTAAGCGCTAGCATTCATTGCTTGGATGTGACCAGCGTCGATAGCTTCTTGGTAGGTCATACCAGAAAGGCTAACTGATTCACCAGTTTTAAGAGATGTTACAGTTGAGTAGTAGTCACTGAATACACCGTCAAGGATAAGACCATTGTAAACAGTCTCGCCTTTGTAGTTCAAACGAGCAACACCACCATACTCAGCATCACGACCATACAAAGAAGCTTCGGTAGAACCAGCACTCATTGCATAACGGTAAGATGGAGAGAGAACCATACCACCTACACGACCGTCGATCTGTGCAAAGAAGTCGAAGTTTTTGTAAGATAGGTTAGTTGTGATACCGAAGTAGAAATCAGGCTCAACATTACCAAGAACGTCATATTGGTGATCTGTATCATTATAGTAGTCAGCCATATAAGAAGCTGGCATATAGCGGAATACTTCCTCACCATTAGATCCAGTCCAAGAGATGTTACCATAGTAGTGAACGATTGCTTTACCATAGTGAGCTTTGTCAGGGTCGTTTTGAGTAGCGATGGTGTAGTTAGTACCCCAACCGTTACCAGCGATAACTTGACCAAATGCACCACCTTCAAATCCATAAATAGCAGCAGAATAACCAGTACCCCACATGAAACATAGGTTCTTGATATCTTCGTGAAGTTCTACGATTTTACCACGGTTACGAGTCCAGTTAGCAGAGATGTTCCAAGTTAGGTCACGAGTACGAATAGGAGTGAAGTCCAATTGGATCTCCCAACCTTGGTTTTGGATATTACCAGCGTTGATAAGTTGGCTACCTACACCCGATTCAGAAGCTGCCGATAGAGACATGATCTGGTTGAAAGTGTTAGTTTTGTAGTAAGCGATGTCAACACCAATACGATCGTCAAGGAAACGCAAGTCAGCACCAATCTCGATAGATTGTTGGATCTCTGGTTTAAGGTCGTAGTTAGGAAGAGTAGAGTTGTTAGCCGAAGCATAGATAATAGAGCTTTCGTCTGGAGTAGTAAGAGTTCCTTGAGTATATCCACCAGTACCAGAAGCAGTATAGTAAGCAGAAGTACCCATACCTACCTGTGCCCAAGAAGCACGAAGTTTACCGAATGATAGGATAGCAGGGTCGATTTGGAATGTATCAGAGAATACCCAAGAAGCATTCACAGATGGATAGAATACTGAGTAGTTGTCAGAACCTTGTGGGATCCAATCAGGATACAAAAGTGATGACATCCAGTCGTTACGACCAGTTACCTCAAGATAGATTTGGTTGTCCCAATCAACAGAAAGAATACCAGCAACACCAATAGTCATAGTGTTACGAGGAGTGTACCAAGCCGAGATATTGCTAGTAGTCAATGCGTTAGCAGAGTTAGAGAAGTTGAAAAGACCTGGAGTGATCAAACCACCATTAGTAGATTTAGCTCCACCATAAGAAGCAGTGTTACCATAGATCTCACTCATAACACGTACGTCAACTGTCAAACGATCGTCAACGAAAGTGTCACCGTAGTGAATTTGTGCAAGACCGTCATAAGAACCACTTTGGCTATTAGCGATATAGTAAGAACCACCAGCACGGTTAGTAGTAGAACCATAAGTTTTGGTTTCTTGGAAGTAACCATAGTCATTAAGACTCACACTAGCAGATGCATCAAGGAAATCAGTAAAGTTGAAAGTAACACCAACTTTAGCGATAATAGTTTGGTCATAACGACGCTCGTCTGTATCGGTTACAGAGTTGAAGTAGTCAGTAATAGTAGAACCAATACCCAAAGACTTACGCTCGAAAGTTACAGGGTCAATGTAGTTGTCAGCGATCCACTGGATATCAGTAGAACGGTTCACATAGTAAGCAGTCAACATCACACCAGAACCACCATTATACCAAATGTTGTTCCAAGTAGGGTTAGCAGTTACAGATTTAGAGTACTTAATACTAGCATCAATCGAGATAATGTCATTAACTTTACCAGTAGTAGAGAAGTCAATATTATGACGAGAATAGTCATTGGTAGGAGAAGTACCTTGAGATTTAGTGTAAGAGTAAGCCAAACGATAAGTCACAGCATCAGTACCACCAGTGATAGCGATGTTAGCATTGTCGTATTGACCAGTTTGGTAGTAAGCTTTCCAGTTGTCTGGATAAGGAACATAAGGCTCAGCACCATAACCATCACCTTTGTAGTAAAGGTTGACCATCTGACCTTCCATGCGAGCACCATAAGACCAAGAGTCATAAGAGTCACCTGAGTAAGATTGGTAAGCGTCGATATAACCACCTTGATAACCGTTGTAAGGGTCACCAGCACCATACACGTCTTGAAGAGCGATAGAGTTAGCATAAACATCTTGGAACTCATGGGTATAAGATACCTCGATACCAACACCTTTACGAGATTTACCACGCTTAGTAGTAATCACGATAGCACCATTGGCACCACGAGAACCATACATAGAAGTTGCAGCAGCACCTTTAAGGACAGTCTGAGTTTCGATGTCATTAGGGTTGATACTATTGATCTGGTCAGCCCAGTAAGTACCAGAAGAGTTACCATAAGAACCAACACCTTCCTCAGTGTTTTGAAGGACGATACCATCAACAACGAAGATAGGAGAGTTACTCTTAGTAAGAGATTTTGCACCACGAATAGTGATAGCAGGAGCAGAAGTCACACCACCCGATCCAGTAGATTGTACTTGTACACCGGCTACCTTACCTTGTAGTGAGTTAATAGGGTTAATTTGGTTAGTACGTGCCAACTCTTCACCGTCAACGGTAGTAGTTGCATAACCAAGAGCACGATTTTGCTTACGTACACCAAGCGCAGTAACAACAGCCTCATCAGCTACCATTGCGTCAGCTTCCATAGCAACGTCGATCTTCGTGCGGCCATTAACAGCCACAACCTGTGTTTTCATACCAACATAACGGAACTCTAGAGTGCCCTTAGAAGGTACGTTGTTTAGTGTGTAACTACCATCAGCAGATGTACCAGCACCATTGCCAGTTCCCTGAATAAAGATAGTTACGCCTGGTAGTGGTAAACCATCTTCCGAGCTAGTTACCACACCTGTCACTCGTACGTTTTGAGCCAATGCAACATTAGCTACCAAACCGAGAAACAACAATGCCAATAGTCTAATTTTCTTCATACAAAAAGCATTTAAATTGAAAGGTTAATTAATTAATTATCAGTAGATTGACGGATAAAATGATCGCAAAACAACCACTTTATCCACCATCCACTAGAACAAATGTAGCGATTAATTCCGAAATCACAAAAGTTTTATACACTTTTTTTCGATTTTTCTTGCAAAAAATTTACATCTTTCACATTATTTTATTGTTAAGAAGTTTTTTTAAAAACAAGAATCCCTACATACCAAGGATACCCACCAAAAAACGATAACAACGCTCAACAGCCTCAATCTCAACACACTCCAAAGGCGAATGAACTCCACGCATAGTAGGACCAATAGATATTGCCTCCATCCCAGGGCACTTCTCAATAATCAAACCACACTCCAAACCAGCATGAATAGCCTTAACTAAAGGAGGTTTTGAAAATATTTTAATATATGCCGCCTCCGCAAGTCCCAAAAGTGCCGAAGAACGATCAGGTCGCCAACCCGGATAACCATCGCTATGACTAACCACAAAACCAAATCGTGAGAAAATCAAAGCAATACCACGAGCCGCCGACATCTTTGAATTATAATCCGAACTCCGCTGAGAAGTAACAACCTCGACCACCCCATCAAAAACCCGAATACTAGCCAAATTAGTAGAAGTCTCAACCAAACCCAAAATCTCACGACTCATATCCAAAACCCCATGAGGCAAACAATGAAGAACCCCAACAACCCCCAAAGTAGAATCCAAATCAAAAACCTCACCCGAAAATGCCCCCAAATCCAAACAAGAAACCCGAAGTTCAGGCTCTACACGTGAAAACAAAGAAGAATAAGAAGAACTCAAACGAGCCACCAAATCCAAAACCCGAGAAACCCAGCAAGAAGGAACAACCA
>JAWXTL010000115.1:0-5290 GCA_044433565.1 Rikenellaceae bacterium
ACCCCTACACCACTAAAGTAACACATGACCCAGCAAGAGTCCCAGAAAAGACCCAAACGTCCCAGTATAATCAATATCTTCTGAGACACCGACAGCCATCCAAGAAACGACCATATCCCCCAAAAAAAAGCAGCTACGAACTAAATCATAACTGCTAAAAATAGTGTGGGCCCAGCAGGGCATGATCCTGCGACCCCCTGATTATGAGTCAGGTGCTACTAACCAACTGAGCTATAGGCCCCTCACTTAATCAAACCCTCAGAACATATAAAAACACCCTTCGAGGTTCGATCCCACAAAGGTAATATATTTTTTCGTAGACTACAAATTTGATGACAAAATTTTCAAAATCTACCCAAACAATAGCCCTGCCTATTGCGGATAAGTAATATTATCCTTCTGATTCTCATTGGCATACTGAAGCAAAATACGCTCAAAACCAATCTTGGCTCCCTGACCAATAAATTCATGGGTAATATTAATATAGAAAATCTTAGATCGTAGCGCCTCCGAAATACGACGAGAGCCTATCAACTTCACAGCATCTTTCTCGGTGATAAGTACGATAGTCTCGGGGGGTGCCTGAGCCAAAAGCTGCTCCAACTGCTCAACATCACGCATCTTGAATGTGTAATGATCGGCAAAAACCATCTTGTGAGCAAGGGTATAATTCTTCTCGATCTGCTCAATAAACTGATGTGGCTTGGCAATAGCCGTAAACACAATCACCGGCTGACCGCTATGCACCGTAGGATTCTTGGCACTAGGAAACAGTGGACTCGGTGGCGAAGAGTGAACCCGAGTAAAGAAGAGATGTTGGAAAGGCAACAGATCAAGATTCTTGGTAATCAATCGCATATCCAGCGGAGTGACATTCTCGGGGCATTTGGTCACAATGACCATCTGCGCACGATCAATCTGCGAAGGGAGGTCACGAAGCCGACCAACAGGCAACATCTTATCACTATAAATAGGATTGTTATAGTCCATCAAAACAATATTAACCCAAGGCTCAATATAGCGATGTTGGAATGCGTCATCAAGGATTATAAGATTAACCTCGGGATGTAGTTCTCGAAGTTTTTCGACTCCTTCGACTCTCTTTTCGCATACCGCAACAGGAATCGTTGGAAACTTTAGTTTTATCTGTTTTGGCTCGTCGCCAATTTTTTTGAACGAGGTGGTTGGGGTCGAGAGCACAAATCCTTTGGTTTTGCGTTTATAGCCACGAGATAGGACAGCGACTTTATAGTATTTCGAGAGTATTCCCACCAGCATTTCGGTGGTTGGGGTTTTTCCTGTCCCCCCCACAGTGAGGTTTCCTACGCAGACAATAGGAATATCGAACTCCGTGGATTTGAGTATCCCACTATTGAACATCTTATGACGCACGAAGACCACGGCAGCAAAAAGCCATGAAAGGGGCAGACGAAATATGTAGGATAACACTGACAATTTTTTGCAAAAAGTAAAATTACCCCCAAAGATATGATTTATAATCCTAACAGACAAATATATCTACATTTGTTACTGGATATTTTTTTTGAAGAGGGATGAAACAGATAGAGAAATGGTATTGTTTGGGGAGGGGTGGTCGGAAGATTGAAAAGATTCTACCCCGAAGATATGGAGAGTTCTCGGACGGCTGTCGGTGTGACACGTAAAGCCATTGGGTTTACGGGGCTCCCGACGGGGGGAGCCGTCCGCCCCGTAGAGATTTCACCTTCTATCGAAGGCAAAATCTCCGCTGTCGCAATTGAACCATTTTGCTGCTATAAAGATATGGTATTGTTCTCGGACGCTCGGGCGACCTGTGCTTCGATAGAAGTGCAGGGCTCCCGTGGGGGAGCGTCCGCCCTGCTGAATTTCCTTGCGGAAATTCTCGCTATCGCAATTGGAAATACCTCTGACAGGAACTATGAAAATACTTTGCGCCCCCCGAAACCTTGTCGATGAATCGACAAGGTTTTTTTGTCGGGTGGGGGGCGAGATCCAAAAGCCTCTGATATAAAAGCCTCCGCCACAACTACCTCTCCCATAGAGAACTGTGAGGCTTTTTGAAAAAACGCCCAACCGACCAAAAACTTTTGTCCAGAATAAACCCCCTGGCAAGGGGTTTATTCTTCATTAGAACGACCCCAAAGTGCTGCCCCCCAAATCTTATAAATGCTCCGAAACCATCTCCCCCGAGCCAGAAGAATAAACCACAAAAGCCGAAACATCCGAGCGTGACCCAACAAACTCTCGTGCCCATTCAAGCCCCCCAACCATACAAGCCGTAGCATAACCATCGGCCAAAGCCGCATTGGGTGCCAAAATAGTAACAGAAAGAAGATTATGTCGTGCCATCAAACCCGTGCGAGGATCAATTGTATGTGTCATCTTCTCGCCCAACGAATCAGCAAAATATTTACGGTAATTACCACTAGTGGCCAAACCACGACCCGACAGCTCAATAACAGTCTCAAGATCCGCCCCAGGAACTATATTCCCCTCTGTGGGTTTATCGACCCCAACACGCCAAGTTCGCCCCTTAGGATTCACCCCTTGGGCATAGATCTCACCCCCAACCTCAACCAAAAAGTTAGAAACCCCACGCTCCACAAGCCATCCCGAAAGCACATCAACCGACTGCCCCTGAGCAATAGAGCTAAAATCCAAACTGATACGCCGATCCTCACGATAGAGAGTATCGCCACAAACCCCAACACGATGGAAACCCACCAAAGAGAGCAAAGAGTCACGTTCTGAGTCCGACAATTCATGATAACCACTACGCCCTGCCGAACCAAAGCCATAGGCCGAAATCAAAGGGCGCAAAGTAGGGTCGAGCAAACTATCACATTCGCCATAAACCCGAGCTGCCAACTCCATACACTCCACAAACCAACCATCGAGCTTCAGCGAACTCTCGCCACGATTGAGCCGACTAAGCAACGAAGAGTCATTGTGATTAGACAAAGAATAGTCGAAACAGAGCAACAGAGAGTCGAAAGCAGAAGAAAAATCACGCCCCTGCTCATCACAATAGGTAATCGAATAGGTTGTCCCCTGAGCAAATCCATTGCAATTTGTATATGTGGGTTGACGATCAGAACATCCCACAAAAGCCATAATAGCCAATAGAGCCGAAAAAGCCCTAGCAGTAAAAAGTAATCTCATTCTATTCAAAGAAATGCCCCACCTTGGCAATCGCCTCGGGCAAAGCAAAGACAACCACACGGTCATAGGCCTTTAGCTCGGTTGTTCCACTTGCGATAAAGGCCTTCTCGCCACGCACCACACCGCCCACGATTGCCCCACGCTGGAAATGGATATGTTTAATCATACCACGAGTTGCAGGACTATCGGGCTTAACAATAAATTCCAACACCTCGGCATCGCACCCATTGAGGCATTTGATCGCCTGAACATCGGTATTCATCGTAAAACGGAACATAGCCGAGGCCGTAATAAGTTTCTTGTTGATAATAGTATCAATACCAACGCTCTCTGCCAGACCGATATAGTTGATGTTTTCGACCTCGGCAATAACCTTCTTCACGCCCATCTTTTTGGCCAACATTGCCGCCAAGATATTAGTCTCCGAACGACCTGTAAGAGCAATAAAGGCATCCATATTGGGTAGTCCCTCTTCGACCATAACCTCCAACTTACGACCATCTTCGTTAATCACCAATGTTTTGTCAAGTATCTCTGCCAGTTTGTATGCCTTCTCGGAATTGTAGTCGACCATTTTGATATTCATCGAATCTTGCAATTCACGAGCAATAACCCGTCCGATATGCGACCCCCCAAGGATCATCAAGTTTTTGACATCGACATCGACCTTGCCCGAGAAGTTCATAACCTCTTTCTGCGAATGGCGATTAGAGATCACATAGATCATATCGCCCTGTTTGAAGTAGTCATCGCCACGAGGGATAATAGTCTTCTCGTCACGAGAGATTGCCACAGTGCGATAATCCAACTGGCTACGATCTTTGGTCACCTCCAGCAGTGTTTTGTTAATCAGCGGAGAGCCATGGTCAAGCTTAAATCCCACAAGGGTAAGGTGACCGCCCGAGAAGTCGACATATTCGGTGGTCGAGGTATGCCCCAAAAGGGTAATGACCTCACGTGCTGCAACCTTTTCGGGATAGAACATATAGTCGATACCCATACCAATAAAGACCTCTTTGTTATTGGGTTGCAGATATTCGTTATTGTCGATACGAGCCACCGATTTACGAGCACCCATCCCTTTGGCTATGGTACACGCCAGAATATTATCTTGTTCGAGGGGGCTTACTGCGATAAAGAGGTCGCACCGGTCGGCACCACTACGTTTGAGAGTATCAAATGAGGTAAGGCTACCAAGCATAGGCATCACATCGGCCGAATTGGTGATTTCGGCAAGTTTCTTTTCGTTATTATCGACCAGCGTAATTTCGTGCTGTTCGTAACTTAGCATTTTGGCTAGGTGGGTTCCGACCTCACCTGCTCCTGCAATAATTATTTTCATCTGAAAAAAAAGTCAATTATTTGCCACAAATGTACTACTTTTGTGGAGATTACTAATCATTAACATCTGAAAATTATGGAAAATAGTACGATTATAACACTTCTAGCGGCGTTGGTGGCTGTGGCACTTATGGTTTTGGGTTTGGGGATTACGGTACTTCGTACGGGCAAGCCTTTGCAGAGTGACATTGGTGACAATGATGCTATGCACGATCGTGGTATTGAGTGTGCGGCGGCACAGATGCGACGTGAGGAGGCGGAATATATGGGGCGTAGTGTTGAGTCGGGTTTGGGCTGTGGCAAGGGTGACTGTATTAGCTGTGCTGTTGAGGATCAGTGTACGGAGTAATTTTTCGGGGGGCGCAATAAAAACACACAGAGATATGGAGTGTTCTCGGACGGCTGTCGAGGTGACACGTGCTACTTTAGTAGTACGGGGCTCCCGACGGGGGGAGCCGTCCGCCCCGTAGAGATTTTACCTTACGGCAAAATCTCCGCTATCGCAATTGAACTATTTCTATTCGTAAAAAATCTTTCGCAAGACTTTGGGGGCGTTCTAATGAAGAAATATCCCCACAGGGGATATTTCTGGACAAAAGTTTTTGGGGTGTGGGGCTTTTTTCAAAAAGCCTCCACAGTTCCATGCGGTTAGAGTACGTATATTTCTCGCCCCCCACCCGACAAAAAAACCTTGTCGAGTCATCGACAAGGTTTCGGGGGGCGCAATGAATTATTAGGGAAGACATGGGATGTTCTCGGACGCTACGGGCGACCTATGCTATGAAAT
>JAWXTL010000116.1:0-5266 GCA_044433565.1 Rikenellaceae bacterium
GGAAGATTAAAAAGATTCTACCCCGAAGGCATGGAATGTTCTCGGACGCTACGGGCGACCTGTGCTATGAAATAGTGCAGGGCTCCCGTGTGGGGAGCGTCCGCCCTGCTGACTTTTCTGGCGAAAAGTCTCGCTATCGCAATTGAAAATACCTCTGAGAAGAACTAATTTATGAAAATACTTTGCGCCCCCCATGTTTTATCCACGAAATCTTCCGACCACCCTTGGACGGCTCCCTCATGCCCCGAGCCCCGTAACCCTGAAGGCTTACGTGTCACACCGACAGCCGTCCGAGAACATTCCATATCTTTAGCAATAGAATTTTATTGGGCTGCCTTGATGGCTTTCTTGGCTAGAGATAGAAGTTAGAGGTTGTCGCCTCCTTCCCATTTTGGATTTAGCTCGAATTGGGTTGGTGCGTTGAGTTTGGTAAGCCAACTCTTTAGATCCTTTTGCATTTGATCTCGTTTTTCGGGATACTCTTCTGTGAGATTAGTTTTTTCGGCTATATCTTCTTTTAGGTTGAATAGCTCGGTCGAATCGCTTTCGTAATTGTAGATTATTTTCCAATCTCCTTGACGCATTGATGATACGGGTCTCGAACGGAAAACGGAGTCGAAGAATACACCGCTACTTTTTGCCCCTTCCAGATAGGCTGGAAAGTGCCAATAGAGCGACCTGTCCAGCAGTGGCGAATGGTTGTCTCCAAATTGATTGGACATATCCTCTCCATCTAGCCCCAATGAGTCGGCATCAATGCCCAGAATCGACATTAGGGTAGGGTAAATATCCAATTGCGATATTAATGATTCGTTGGTTGAGTTTTCTTTGTATCTGTCTCCCCATTTGACTATGAACGGTATGCGTACCCCTCCTTCGTAGAACGATCCTTTTCCGGCTCTAAGCGGCCATTGTTTTGATATTTCGTAGACTCCCCCGTTGTCTGAGGTGAATATAATTAGGGTGTTATCGTCTAATCCCAATTCGCTTAGGGCGGTTAGCAGTCGCCCCACATTATAATCTGTACTTTCGATCAATGCGGCATATCGGTTGTTTGAGTGAGCCTCATCGCCCTGTTTCTGGGCATATTTCTGGGCTAACTCTTTTTTTGGTTGAAGAGGAGTGTGCACGGCATAGGTTGCAAAGTAGAGGAAGAATGGCTTTTGCTGGTCTCTATTCTTCAAGAAATCTATTGCCTCGCTGGTCAAACGGTCGGTGAGGAACTCCCCTGCCTCCCCATCGCTGAGGTTTGGATTTTTGTAGGGCGAGAAATATGAGGCGGGGTGACCTTTGATATTTCCTGCTATGTTGACATCTATACCTTGCTCTAGGGGATTATCTCCCAAGTGCCATTTGCCTACGTGGCAGGTGGTATATCCATTTTCTTTTAGGGTTTGGGGCAGGAGCTTGAACTGAGTGTCTGGGGTTTTGCTATTTTGGGCTGCTATCAGTTTACGATCTTTGGCAGCCCCTCTATCGGCTGGATTTACGGTATATACTCCGTGTCTGGCTGCATAGACTCCTGTCATTAGTGATGCACGACTTGGGGCACTGTTCGAGGCTGCGGCATAGGCATTTGGAAAATAGACCCCCTCTGCTCGTAGCTTATCTATGTTTGGTGTTTCGTAGTATGTTGATCCGTTGAATGATAGATCACTCCACCCCAGATCGTCTATGTTTATTAGTAGGATATTTGGGGCTTTTTGCTCTTTCTCTTGACAAGCGCATAGTGCTAAGGGTAGTGCTAGGGATGATAGCAGCAGTTGGTTTTTCATCTATTTGGGTTTCAGTGTTTGTTTTTTTATTAAGGGGGGGCGAGAGGCGTGGATTACTTGATAGACTCCATAAATTCTCGGAACTTCTTCTCTTGCTCCACGAAGTCGGTTTTTTTGAGTTTTGCACGTGTAACGTCAAACTCATAATCATCGAGATCACCTTTTATATCAACTCCCGCTTTGAATGGTAGAGGCGATTTCATGATCGATACGTTGTAGTCAAACTCTATGTTATAACTACTGTCTATCACTTGTGTTCCTCCCACTATGGCTTTGTAGCGGTCGATCGTCACGTTGAATGGCAAGACATCCACCCGTGCACTGTCGGCTGTGATGCTCACTTGCAGCGAATCAATCATATTCCGATCTTTGTTCTTGAACATCAAGAGTTTCGATAGGTCGGTGAATGTTTCGCTATCCATCAGTACTAGATTTCGTCCGCTTATATCCATTGCGGCTTTTAGCGTGGCAGGGGTGAATCCCACACGATTGTTGATTACTCCTGCTGCACGAAGATCGAAATCGACCGACCCCTCAAATGACTTCATCATTGGCATTAGGGTGTCGATGGCTGGGAGCAGCTCTCCTATTCGGTTAATATCTACCTCGGTGAATGACATATCAAGGAATAGTTTTGAGCTGTTTCGATTGATATTTTGGTAGACCATGCTGCTGTTGGCTTGTGAGCCAATGGCTTCAAGAGAGAGATGATCTAGCGAGATAACTCCTTGGTCGATAGTGGCTTTTCCTTTTACAGAGTCGATCGTACCTCCCTCATATATCACTTGTGCTAGGTTGAGGTCAAGGTCAAACTTGATATATCTTGGCACGAGCAACATACTTCCCTCGGCTTGTGGTTGCATTCTCTCTCCTCTTCGGGTGGTAGAATCTTTTCGCTCTCTGCGTTCGATCCTGACTCTTGATGTAGAATCCCTTGGTGCGTTTTGTGAACCTCTACTATCTTTATTGTTCTCACCTTGGACTCTGTCGTCTCTCTGCGGATTTTCGTTTTCTCTTGGTCGTGGTATTGGGATATTGTTTTGGGCTAGGATGTCAGTTGTTATATCGGTTGAGGTCTCTTCATCCGATAGTGTCGAATCACTCAACAGTACACTTTGGTTTACTGCCTCTATTAGTTCTGTTAGATTTATGGATCTTGAACGAATGGCAAGTTTACTTTCGATGGTGATTTTTTGCTGCCCTCTGCCCTCTTGTGCGAAGAAAAGGGAGTGAATCAGGTTGGTTACGCTTCCGGTGGCAAATATTGTGCTCTCGCCAATCGAAATTAGCGCATTTTTTAGTGTTATGACGTTGTTATCCACCTCGATATTCGACCGTGCAAGGGTCATATCCAGTGGGAATAGGTCGCTCACGAGACTAAATTTCGAGAAACCTACCGTTCCCACTCGATCCCACAACCTCTCCTTTTGTTTGACTAGTGTAAGGTCAATATCGGCTTTCGATAGTGTCACCTCCGAATTGTTTAGATACTCGTATGCGTTGATCGAGTCACTGCTAAACGAACCTGTGATTTTTGTATTGTGAATCTCGTTTTTGGGCGATATTGTAAACTTTGCCGAGGTTTTACCCATTACCATATCGAGTTGTTGCTCGATACCCATATCTATGGTTTGCGCATCGAGGGCAACCCCCACACCATTTACACTCTTGGTCTTGTTGTCGAAGTTGGCACCTGCGGTCATAAACAGGTCGTTGATGATAATAAATTGCCCCTCTTTGTCTTTTAGCTCCAGCTCCGATAGGTTGATTGTCGAGAGTAATGTGCGACTGTTATTATCTTCTCTTACTTTGTCGCCAAAGAGCAGTTTCCCCTGTTTTATGTCGAGATAGAGCGATCCTGTACTGGTCGAGTCTCCAGTAAAAGTCTCTCCGTCGATGGCTATTGTCATATCGTTGAATGCCGACTCTCCGTTGATATAGAATTGCCCAAAGTTGCTGGATGTTAAATCCGATAGAGCCATCTGTACCGAGAGATTACTTTGATTCTCGCCTTCGAACTCTAGCCCCTCTTGCAGTGGGAAAATCTCGTTGAAACGTGTAAGGTTTATATTCGATGCTATATTAAGATCCATAAATGGGTCTATTAGCATATTTGTTACTCGTCCACTGAGCGTTAGATCTATGATCTTGGCAGCTTTCATCTGGAAATTATCTATCGCCGTATATGAGTTCCTTGGGGTATTTAGGTCGATGTAAATATCGGCCGTACAATCAATTCTGTCGATTGATTCTTTTTTGTTTTCATATTTTGCTTTTGCCCCTTCGATCTCCATTTTGGCGGTGATTAGAGGTTTGGACTCTTGGCTATATTCCCCTTTGATCTCAATTGCAAGATCTACGACCCCTTGGGTTGTGAGAGCTTTTTTGTTATCAATGATTGTTGGTGGTATAAACTTCAGAAACTCCGAAATAGATGGTGTACTTAGTGTGGTAAAGAGGTCTACGTCGAGTTTTTCGTGGGTCGAATCGGCCGAGAGTACCCCTTCGGCTTTGAGCTCGATACTATTGACCAGCAGTTCGGCTTGGCTTATTATTAGTTTAAGCGAATCGTGCACGTAATTCATCTGTGCTTTGACTGTCACTGATTCGTTTCTAGCTACTCTTTTCCCGTTGTGTATGGCCTCTATATTTGGCAGATCAAGCTCCATATCAAAGTCGATTACACCTGAGCCTAGCCATGCCGATAGATCCAGACTCATGCTGTCTAGTTTGGTGTAGAACTCGTTTCTACGATCGTCGATTGTGATGCTTGAATTTCGTAGTTCGATCTTATCTAGCGATATTTCGTAGGCTTGGCTTTGGGCTGTGGTGTCTGCCACGGTTGTGTCGCTTGGGAGTTTGAAGACTTTCAGAGGGCCAATCAGCGAATCGACATAGAGGTTTATGTTTGCCCCATCTAGCGTCACGCCGTTGACTATTAGCCTGTTGTCTAATAGTGCCATGGGATTGATCGAGGCAAGGCAATGCTCGGTATAGAGCAACGGGGCGATCGTGTCGTTTAGCTGAGTTATGACCAAAGTATCTATTTTGACCGAGAAATCAGGAAATGTCGAGAAGAAGGTAAGCTCTATTCCCTTGATGTCTATATCGGTGGCTATATATTCTTGGGCTATATTTTCGACCATGGGGGTTAGCTTGGCTGGGGTGAAAATAAAGTTTAGTACCACAGCGATTGCTATGCTTAACAATATGATTATCGAACCTAGGACTATTCCTGTCCACTTTAACACCTTTTTTATCATGATCTTCTGAGGTTTTATTGTTCTTTCTATTTGTTGCTGTTTATTCTGTCGACCACCATGGCTATTGCTCCGTCTCCCGTTACGTTACACGCCGTTCCGAAGCTATCCATTGCTATATATAGCGCAATCATTAACCCCACTTGTACCTCGCTAAATCCTAGTTGCGATGCCAAAAGAGATATTGCTGCCATGATTGCTCCTCCGGGAACTCCTGGGGCGGCTACCATT
>JAWXTL010000117.1:0-5247 GCA_044433565.1 Rikenellaceae bacterium
CGGACGCTCCCCCCACGGGAGCCCTGCACTATTTCATAGCACATGACCCAGCAGAGTCCCAGAAAATACCCGAGCGTCCCAGAACAATCAATATCTTCAGGGATGATAACATTCCAAATTGCGATAGCGGAGATTTACCTTCTGTTAGGAAGGTGAATCTCTACGGGGCGGACGGCTCCCACACGCCCCGAGCCCCGTACTACTAAAGTAGCACGAGTCACCTCGACAGCCGTCCGAGAACATACCATATCTTCAAATAGTAGAACCCCCCCCCAAAAAAAACACCGTTGTGAAAACCTAAAGAGTTCACAACGGTGTTTTAATTTATATAAATTTTACCCTACTTCAACAAAGAAGTAACCATAGCAGCCATAGAAACCACCGAGCTACTAATCGAAACCCATTCACCAGCCGACATAGGAGTACGAGCAGGTTTTGTTGGTACAACAATCTCGCAACCAGGTTCTACCGTAGCATTTTTGGTCGCAATCATACCATTCTGATAAATAACAAATGGTCGACGAATAGAACGCTTAGTATAACCACCCGCCTGAGCAATATAATCCTTAACTCGAAGCCCCGATGTATAGGTCACAGCATTTGGAAAATAGACAGATCCCGAAACCTTTACAGTATTAAGATATGTAGGTATCACAAGTCTATCGCCTTTCAAAAGAACAAGGTCTTCATCTCCCTTAGGATTGTTAAGTGCCGCCTCAAGATCAATACCCACTGTATAGTAGTCTCCTACACCAATGATCTTCACCGCAATAGAATCGCTATTCAATAGTGCATCATCTTTACTCATCTTAGCAATAGTACGATCACGCTCAATATCTGCATCGGTTTTCTGACGACTAAGGTGAGCACCACGAACATTTGCCTCCTCGGTAAGTCCTCCGGCTAGTTTCACAAGGTCGCTAAGACGTGTTTTGTTATTTTCGAGAGTGTACTGACCATCAAAGACAACCTCGCCTTCCATATATACAGCCTGTTGAGCCATATATCCTGGTGAGCGACGAACTGTGATAATATCAAATGGCATCAACTTGAAGTTCTCAGAATTTGAAGTCAAAGAAAGATCCTCGGAGATCTTGAATGAGAAACTCTCCGAGATAGTAGTCGATGGGCTAGTTGCATAAGGCGAACTTACACGACGAGAAACCTCCACTCGTGCTAGTGAGGCTGCACGGGTTAGACCTTTACCTCGCATAATAGCATCAAGTAGTGTTACACCCTCGTTATAGGTGATGGTTGTTGGATCGTTTACCTGACCACGGATAGTGATTGTAGGTTCAACAAATAGATCGTTGTAAGCTGTGATTCGTAGACTGTCATCAGGTAGAAGCGATACATCCGAAGCTTTGCCCGAAAGAATATCACCTAGATTTATGGCGATCGACTCTCTAGTGTAGTCATCTTTTAGACGCATAATATGTGCACGACCTAGGAAAGCATTCTCTCTTGGGCCCTGAGCCTCCTCGACCAACTTCTTAACACTATTTGTCTTTTCGTTTAGCTCGTAATCACCCGTTCTCCATACTGGGCCCGTGATGGTTAGTTTATTTGAATAGGTCTCCAAGATACGTCCCACAGAGACTTGGTCACGATCCATCATTGGGAAGTACTCGAAGCCTTGACGTGCCACCGAGAATACCTGTTTTTCGCTTCCTGTTGCCGAACGGTCAACAGTTACATTGTCGGTAAAGGCGTTACCTTTGAAACCTCCTGCAAAGTTGAAAAGTGTGCTTAGTGTCTCGTTGCTTTTCAGCTCGTAGTACATAGGACGTTTCACTTGACCCGATACCTGAACCAAATTGTGGTATGGCTCGATTACGATAAGGTCGTTATCCTCTAGGCGTTTGTCTACATTTAGATCGCCTTTGAGTAGGTAATCATATACGTCGAGTGTTGCGATAAGTTTACCTGCACGGTATAGTTTGATCTCACGTACCGAACCAATCTCGCTAACACCTCCTGCAACGTACATAGCGTTGAATAGTGTTGCCAATGATGGCAAGGTGTATGTTCCTGGCACTTTTGCCTCTCCGGCAATATTCACTTTGATCGAGCGAATATCCCCTAGTGAGATATTGATCTTGATGGCTCCATCATTGATCCCCTCCATCTTCTCTAGCATATTGCTTTTGATGCGGCTTTCGGCTGCTTGGATCGTAAGACCTTTGACTGCTATAAGACCGATATTTCTTAGATTAACATATCCATCAGGTGATACTTTTACGTTGTATTCATTCTCCGACGCACCCCAAGTGTTGATAAATAGTTGATCTCCGCTCGATAGAACATAGTTCTCGGGAGTTGGCATATCCATCGAAGGGGCGAAGGTTAGATTCTTCTGACCAAATAGGCTATGACCATATACTATGCGACCCTCTTTGGCTGCTGGAGCTGCCTCTGCCTGTGTTGGCTCTATTACCTCACGTGATTGATCGGTCGATTCACTGATAATCACAGTTTTGGTTGGAGTGGCTGACGATGGGGTTGCGCTCGATTGTTGCAACTGCTGTGCTAGTTCTGGATTTTGCTTTAGCATCTCTAGTTGTGCAGCAGTTTGTGCTGTTGCAGCCCACGAGATACCCATAGCGGTTAATAGGATAAATAATCTTTTCATTGTTATATTTGAGGTTTTCTTAAATTCTATTTTTTTGAAATTTCTGCAAAGGTACTAATTATTTTCAAATAACTCCTTTGCACTCTGTTATTTTGGGGCTTTACGATATAGATATATACCTATTATTAGATATATTAGGTTCGGAAGCCATATTGCTATCCATGCTGGGAGTATTTGACTCTTGGTAAACTCACTGGCGAAGGTCATCAATACTATGAACGAGAAACAGAGCGAGATTCCCACTCCGATATGTAGTCCTGTCCCTCCTCGCACCTTTCTTGATGAGAGTGATACTCCGATTAGCGTTAGGATAAAGGTCGAGACGGGGTATGCGTAGCGCAGGTGATTTTCGGCCTCGAAGGTCGATACTTGGTTTGACCCTTTGGCTCGTTGTTGTTTGATAAACTCTTTCAGCTCACTCGAATTCATGGTTTGGATCAAATCTTGTGTCCTTCCTAGCTCTTCGGGTATTAGGTTTATGATCGTATCCATTGGTTTTTCGCTTTTGAGTAGCTTTTCATCCCCGTTCTCGTCGAAGTATCTTAGCAGGTATCTTGGGGCTGTCCAGTTGCCTTTGTCGGCGTTAAACAGTACGTTGGCAGCTTCGAGCGACGAGGTTATTGTTCCTCCGTCGTAGCTTTCGAGCACGAAATAGGCGGCACTATTTTTTTTGGAGTTGAAATCTCGGATAAAGGCGTAGGTGTTTGTCTCTTTGTCGATCATTCGATAGATAAAGCGGTCGTAGTCTCCGGCGATTTGGGCATCGCTTTTCATATATTTTGTCTCAAACTCGATCCTCTTTTCGTTGGCCGAGGGGATCAATACTACGTTGAGCAGTAGACTTATTGTGGCGATTATGAACGACGAGAAGAAGTATGGCCACATTAGCCTTTTGAAACTTACCCCACCACTTAGCATTGCTATTACCTCGGTGTCGTATGCCATTTTCGAGGTAAAGAATATTACGGCTATAAATGTGAATAGTCCGCTAAATTGGTTTATGAAATAGGGGATAAAGTTGAGGTAGTACCCCATGAAGATCTCCGATAGTGGCACGTGTGCATTGATGAAGTCGTCTACCTTTTCGGCTGCGTCGAAGATCACCATAATGATTATTATCATCCCGATGGCAAAGGTGTATGTGCCTAAGAAGCGTCGAATTATGTATCTGTCTAGTATTTTTAGCACTTTGTTGTCTATATATCTTTGGAGTGGGGTTTATTTTGTGCGGTAGTGTGCTTTGTATTTACCTCTGGTCATTGCATCTAGCTTCTTTTTGATTAGCTGTTTTCGGATTGGGGCTATTTCGTCTACAAAGAGTTTTCCTTGCAGGTGCGAGTATTCGTGTTGGATTACACGTGCCCACATACCATCGAAGGTGTCGGTGCGCTTCTCGAAGTTTTCATCCATATACTCAATGGTTATGCTCTCTGGACGGCAGACATTTTCGTTGATCCCCGGAACGCTTAGACACCCTTCTTTGAATGGGCACTCCTCTTCTGATACTTCGGTTATCACTGGGTTGATAAATACCTTTTGCCCTAGCTCTGGGTTTAGGTTTTGCATATCATCCTCTTGGTCGGTCTCATACCCCGTAAGATCTATGGCAAAAAGCGAAATCGCCAGTCCTATCTGTGGAGCTGCTAGTCCCACACCATCGGCCGCCTCCATTGTGGCAAACATATCTCTCAGGAGCTTTGGGAGCTCTGGGTAGCTGCTATCAATCGGGCTGCACTCACGACGCAGCACATCCTGCCCGTTGACATATATTGGGCGAACTTTTCCGCCCTCGAAATTTGTATTTTGACTCATTATTTCAGGTTTTCTAGGTATGATTGCAGGATAATGGTTGCCGCTGTGCGGTCGATTAGTCCTTTGTCTCTTTTTTTGTTTTTTGATAGTCCGCTTTGGGCAATAGCCGCCGAGGCTAGTTTTGATGTAAAACGTTCGTCCTCGAATATTATTGGAATCAGCGGTAGAGTTTCTTGCAGTTTGGCGGCAAACTCCTGAATCGCCTCCCACGATTGCGAAGGCTCTCCGTTCATCTGCTTGGGCTCTCCGATTACGATTCTTTGCAGCGGATTCTCTTTGTGATACTTTATTATATACTCCAAAACCGTGGCGGTGGGCACTGTGTCCAGAGGTGTAGCTATGATACACAGCGGGTCAGTGACGGCCAATCCGACCCTTCGTAGACCATAGTCTATTGCCAATATTCTACTCATGGGATCTTTAAGGTTTAAAAAGTTTTTCTAATGTGGTGCAAAATTACTACTTTTGTCAGAAATAACAAATTTTGAAGATGACACAAGAAGAACTTTTCAAGAAGCTCATAGCTCACTGTAAGGAGTATGGCTTTATTTTCCAAAGTAGCGAGATCTATGATGGTCTTTCGGCAGTATATGATTATGGTCAATTGGGATCAGAACTAAAGAATAACATCAAGAAGTATTGGTGGGATTCGATGACCAAACTGCATTCTAATATCGTGGGTATTGATGCGGCGATTTTTATGCACCCTCGTGTTTGGGAGGCTTCGGGTCACGTGGGGGCTTTCAATGACCCTTTGATCGACAACAAAGATTCAAAGAAACGCTATCGTCCGATGTTTTGGG
>JAWXTL010000118.1:0-5246 GCA_044433565.1 Rikenellaceae bacterium
TTGTAAATATTTCAACTCCGTTGTGAAAACTATGAAGAACAACTATGCCACAATCTGCAATTACTTTGAAAATCGTTCTACTAACGCTTCTGCAGAAAGTTTCAACGCTAAAGTCAAAGCCTTCCGTACTCAGCTCAGAGGCGTACGTGATATCCCCTACTTCATCTTCAGACTTACAAAATTATTTGCATAAAATGTGTTACTCCACCTAATATTCGGCTTGAGCCCACAGTTCCTAGGGGTTGGAGCTATGTTTCCTAGCGGTCAGAGGCTTTTGTATCAGAGGATTTTCGTTCTCGCCCCCACCCGACAAAAAAACCTTGTCGAGTCTTCGACAATGTTTCGGGGGCGCAAAGTATTTTATACTATATGGAAGTATTTCCAATTGCGATAGCGAGAATTTCCGCAAGGAAATTCAGCAGGGCGGACGCTCCCCACACGGGAGCCCTGCACTACTAAAGTAGCACATGACACCCGTAGCGTCCGAGAACAATCCATATCTTCGGGGGTAGAATTTTTCCAATTGCGATAGCGGAGATTTTGCCTTTGCAAAAGGTAAAATCTCTACGGGGCGGACGGCTCCCCCTGTCGGGAGCCCCGTAAACCCGATGGCTTTACGTGTCACACCGACAGCCGTCCGAGAACATACCATCTCTTCGGGTAGAGGAATTTCCGAATGCGGTAGCGGAGATTTACCTTCACCAGAAGGGAAATCTCTACGGGGCGGACGGCTCCCACCGTCGGGAGCCCCGTAAACCCGTTGGCTTTACGGGTCACGCCGACAGCCGTCCGAGAACAGTCTTATCTTCTAAAGTAATAAACTCCGCTACCGCAAACAAAAAAAAGACTAACTACCTCTATGGTAATTAGTCTTTCTGAAAATTAGTAGCGGAGGAAGGACTCGAACCTCCGACCTTTGGGTTATGAGCCCAACGAGCTGCCAACTGCTCCACTCCGCGATCATTTCTGGTACAAAAGTAGACTAAATATTCTAACCTACCAAATTTCAGATCATCTTTTTTAAAGTTATTTTAATGTTAATTTGATATTAACCTTATTATCAGCTATATCGACTAGTAAAAATTTCCCGTTTTTTCCTCCGCTATCGAAATTGAACAACTTCTAACACGAAGATATGGCAGAGTTCCCGGACGGCTGTCGAGGTGCATCGTGCTACTTTAGTAGTACGGGGCTCGGGGCGTATGGGAGCCATACGCCCCGTAGAGATTTCCCTTCTTACCGAAGGCAAGTCTCCGCTATCGCAATTGAACCATTTTGCGGTCATAAAGATATGGTATTGTTCTCGGACGCTCGGGCGACCTGTGCTTCGATAGAAGTGCAGGGCTCCCGTGGGGGGAGCGTCCGCCCTGCTGAATTTCCTTGCGGAAATTCTCGCTGTCGCAATTGGAAATGCCTCTGATAAGAACTAAATTATGAAAATGCTTTGCGCCCCCCGAAACCTTGTCGATAACTCGACAAGGTTTCGGGGGGCGAGAACATTCCTGCCTCCAACGTAGTGAAACATAGCTCCAACCGCTAGGAACTGTGGAGGCTTTTTGAAAAAATGCCCAACCGACCAAAAACTTTTGTCCAGAATAAACCCCCTCCAAGGGGTTTATTCTTCATTAGAACGACCCCAAAGTTTTATCCCCCCAAATCTTCCAACTACCCTCGACTATCACACCCCCAAAAAAAAAGAAAGGTTGCCCTCCATAAAAACAGAGAACAACCCAAAACTATAAAGTCAGTATAACCAACCAATCTAACGAATACCCGCATCCTTAGCCTCAATACTCAAAGTAGCATGAGGAACAATCTTCAACCGCTGTGCAGGAATCAACTTACCAGTCTCACGACAAATACCATAAGTCTTATTCTCAATACGAATCAAAGCCGCCTCAAGATGTTGAATAAACTTCAACTGACGCTGAGCCAAACGACCACTCTCCTCCTTAGAAAGAGTTGCCGCACCCTCCTCCAAAATCTTAAACGTAGGAGAAGTATCATCCGTACCATTACTAGTCGAATGAGTAATAGTTGCACGCAACAACTCATAATCGGCACGAGCCTTAACCAATTTATCCTGTATAATCTCCTTAAATTCAGATAGTTCAGCATCTGAATATCTTGTTTTTTCTACGTCTGCCATAATATATATCCTTTCTTTAATATGTTAAAAATTTTTTCGGTATGTAAAAATAGTAATTTTTTACGTACTAAACAAAATCTAACACCAAAAAAGAATATTATTTTATCTGCTCAACAATGCTCATCCCCAATTCAATTGCCTTTTCGTTCGCCGGAATAAGGTGGTGGGCACGTTCGGGTAGCGATTTCTTTAGACCCAACAAAACATTCTCAATCGTAACAATAGGGCGAATCTTCAAAAATCCCCCCAAAACAATCATATTAAACACCTTAACATTACCCGTTTGAGCCGCTGTTTCGGCAGCCGTAACAGTATAGATCGAGATGTCTTCTCGCTCACATGGATGGGTAATACCATTAGGATCATAAAGAAGTATGCCACCAGGTTTTACATCCGAAGCAAATTTATCCATCGACTGCTGATTAAGGATAATCGCCACATCAAACTCTTGAATCACGGGCGAACTAATCTTATCGTCCGATAGTATCACTGTCACATTGGCTGTACCTCCACGCATCTCGGGGCCATAAGAGGGCATCCAAGTGACCTGTTGACCCTGCATAATGCCCGAGTATGCCAATATCTTGCCCATAGACAAAACGCCCTGACCTCCAAATCCAGCTATTATTATCTCTTCTTTCATTTTCTTAAACTCTACTTTTTTGATTATTCGTTTTTGATGTCACCTAGCGGGTAACTCGCAAACATATTTTCTTGCATCCATTCGTTGGCTTTCACTGGCGACATTTTCCATCCTGAGTTACAAGTTGCCACTATCTCGACAAACGATGCTCCTCGGTTGTCTAGGCTATTTTGGAATGCTTTTTTGATTGCACGTTTTGCCATGCGTACGGCGGCAGGTTTTTCGACCGATTGGCGTGTCACTAGTCTTACACCTTCAAATTCGGCTACTAGGTTTCCCATTTTGTAGGGAAAGCCGTGGATTGCGGCATCACGTCCCATTGGCGTTGTTGCGGTGCGTTGCCCCAATAGGGTTGTTGGTGCCATCTGACCTCCGGTCATACCATAGATTGCGTTGTTGACATAGATTATCACTATGCTTTCACCACGAGCACAAGCATGGATTGCCTCCGAAGTACCGATTGCCGCTAGGTCACCATCGCCTTGATAAGTGAATACTAGCAGGTCAGGGTTCAAACGTTTAGCGGCTGTTGCCTTGGCTGGTGCACGACCGTGTGCCGATTGAATCCAATCTATATCTATATAATCATACGCCAAAACCGAACACCCCACAGGCGAAATACCTATGGCTCTCTCCTCAAGATCCATTTCGTCCAACGCCTCGGCTATAATCTTGTGTACCACACCATGACTACAACCTGGGCAGTAGTGCATTACGTTATCGAGCAACAAGCGAGGTTTTTGATATACTACTGTTTCTGCTGTTTTATTGATTTCCATGATCTTCTTAGTCCTCCATTATTTTAGTTAGAGCCTCTAGCACTTCGTTCGGAGTATGGATTATACCACCATAGCGACCAAAGTGACTTACTCTTGTTTTTCCGTTGACTGCCAATCTCACATCATCTATCATTTGCCCTGCGCTCATCTCGACGCACAAGATTCCTTTGATGTGGTCTGCTAGATCGAACAATACTTTTTCGGGGAATGGGAATAGGGTGATTGGACGTACTAGTCCTACTTTGATTCCCTGCTCACGGGCTAGTTCTACGGTTTTGGCACTGATACGTGAACTTGTTCCATAAGCCACGATCAGGTATTCGGCATCTTCGGTTAGCATCTCTTCGTAGCGCACTTCGTTTTGCTCGATTAGGCGATATTTAGCTTGAAGATGGTGATTGTGCACTTCGAGATCAGCACTTGCTAGACGTAGCGAATTTGCTATGTGGCGTTCACGTCCTCCAGTTTTTCCACAACTTGCCCAAGGTGCATTTTTTTGAATATCCTCTTTTGTCCATCTAGGTTTGATTGGCGACAGACTTACACGCTCCATCATTTGCCCTATCACTCCGTCGGTTAGGATCATTACTGGTATTCGGTATTTGAATGCTAGGTCGAAGCCCAACTCTACGAAGTCATTCATCTCCTGCACTGAGTTAGGAGCCAGAACCAAAAGTCGATAGTCGCCATGACCACCTCCTTTGACCACCATGTTATAGTCGGCCTGAGAAGCTTGAATCGAGCCCAACCCAGGGCCTCCACGTGCAACGTCAACCAATAGGCATGGCAATTCAGCACCTGCTAGATATGAAATACCCTCACACATTAGCGACAAACCAGGGCTAGAGGTCGAGGTCATTACACGTTTTCCAGTCGAAGCACCTCCATAGACCATGTTGATTGACGAGACTTCACTTTCGGCCTGAAGCACGACCATTCCTGTTGTTTCCCATGGACGTTCTTGCGCAAGGGTTTCAAGGACTTCACTTTGGGGGGTGATTGGATACCCGAAGTAGCCGTCACAGCCGCAGCGTATTGCTGCTACTGCCAACACTTCGTTACCTTTCATTAATCTTATATCTTCCATAATCGTTTTTACAGATTTTTGTTTTTTATTTTTTTTGGCGATAGACTGTTATTACGCTATCTGGGCAGACTATTGCACATCCGGCACATCCGATACATTTGTCGGGGTCGCTCATATAGCAATAGTTGTATCCTTTGGAGTTTACAGTTTTGTTTAATGATATTGCATCTACGGGGCAGTTTACGATACATACTCCACAGCCTTTGCATCGTTCAATATCGACAACAATTGCACCTTGAATCTTAGCCATTTTATTATGTTTTATGCTGGTTTTTTATGTTGTTTGGTCGTAATATTAACTCATATTACTTTTTGTTTAGGTTACAAATATAAACATTTTCTTTCGGCTTTCGCTTTGAATCTTTACTTTTTTGTCGTGGGGTACTCCTTTGGTGGTGGCTGGTTTGCTTTATTGTAGGCGTAAAGAACAAATTTGGGGCTGAAAGCTTTGTAATTTATTCATAAAGATATGGAATGTTCTCGGACGGCTGTCGGTGTGACTCGTAAGCCTTCAGGGTTACGGGGCTGACGACTGGGGGAGCCGTGCAAGGTTGGTCGGAAGATTGAAAAGATTCTATCCTCAAAGAC
>JAWXTL010000119.1:0-5187 GCA_044433565.1 Rikenellaceae bacterium
CTATCGGAATTTGGAATGTTATCATCACTGAAGATATTGATTGTTCTGGGACGCTCGGGTATTTTCTGGGACTCTGCTGGGTCATGTGCTATGAAATAGTGCAGGGCTCCCGTGGGGGGAGCGTCCGCACCGTAGAGATTTACCTTCCCCCAAAAAAAAGATGATGCCCGAGCAGAAATGAAAAATCATCTCCACCCAGACATCACACACGTTTGGGAAGTAGTGTACTCTTTTATAACATACCCTTTATGGCTTGGATTGTACGATCACAAGCCTCTTGGCTAATAGTTAGTGCAGGAAGAAGTCGTATAATATTAGGATTCTTGGCACTGCCCACAAAAATATGCTCCTTGAACAAAAGATCTTTACGGATCTGAGCAGTCGAAGTTTCCAACTCAATACCTATCATCAAACCTTCGCCTCGCACCTCTTTGATACGGCTATCACCCTCGAAAGCCTTGATGATATACTCTCCCATCTCAGCGGCATTGGTCATCAGGTCTCGCTCCAACATCTCTTGCGCTACGGCTATTGCGGCTGTTACGGCTAGGTGGCTACCACCAAAGGTTGTGCCTAGCATTCCGTATTTAGCTTCGATTGCTGGTGAGATCATAATACCTCCAATCGGGAATCCATTACCTATACCTTTTGCCATCGAATATATATCAGCCTCGACACCCGAATGGTCAAGGGCAAAATAGCGACCCGTGCGACCACAGCCACACTGCACCTCATCCGAGATCATCAGTGCCCCATATTGATCGCATAGTGAACGTATCTGCTTCAAAAATTCGGTAGTGGCGATTTGGATACCACCAACCCCTTGGATAGGCTCGATAATGACGGCTGCTATCTGATCGCCCTGTTGGGCAAAAAGGGTGGCAAGAGCCTCACCGTTGTTAAACTCCGAGAAGATAATATTGTCGGTCTGGTTGATCGGAGCTATGATCTTAGGATCATAGGTTGCCGCCACTGCTAGTGATGTGCGACCATGGAACGCCCCCGTAAAAGCAACGACTTTCTTGCGTCCAGTGTGGAATGATGCCAATTTCAACGCATTTTCGTTTGCTTCGGCACCACTGTTTGCCAAAAATAGATTGTAATCGCTCTTGCCCGAAAGCTCTCCCAGAAGATCTGCTAATTGTTGTTGCAAAGGGATTCTGATCGAGTTGGAATAGAATCCCAGATTCGACAACTGCTCCGAAAGCATTTTGACATAGCGAGGATTGGTATGCCCGATCGAGATCACAGCGTGTCCACCATACATATCGAGGTATTGCTCACCTTGACTATCCCATAGGGTCGAGCCCTGAGCTTTGGTAATCTCTATATCGTTGATTGGATATACATCAAATAATTTCATTTCTTTTGATTTTAGAGTTGTTTTAGAATGCCGTAGGTTTTAGTCCTAGACCTGCTCTTGGGTCGAGTCCAAACATCAGGTTCATATTTTGAACCGCCTGACCCGAAGCACCTTTCAACAGGTTGTCGATAATGCTTATAATCATTAGTTTCCCTTCGTGCACCTCGAGATATAGCAATGCTTTGTTACTTGCCACTACCTGTTTCAAGGCTATATTCTTGCGTGAGATGTGAGTGAATGGGGCATCTTTGTAGTACTCCTCGTACATTTGATATGCCTCTTCTAGTGTACCATCGAATTTGGTATAGCAGGTGGCAATAATACCACGAGTAAAATCACCACGATAAGGGATAAAATTCACATCTGGCACCACGCAGCCATTTGCCGCAATCATACCACGCACCTCACGAAGATGTTGGTGAGTGAAAGCCTTATAGACCGACATATTGTCTGATCGCCAAGAGAAATGAGAGGTAGCCGAAAGCGACTGCCCAGCTCCCGTCGAGCCCGTAATAGCCGAGATATGAATATCACCTTCGATCTTCTGCTCTGCCGCTAGAGGCAACAGAGCAAGTTGAATACAAGTGGCAAAACAACCAGGGTTAGCAATATTCTGCGCCCCAGAAATAGCCTCACCATTCATCTCCGCAAGTCCATAGACAAACTCACGCTCACCAATCGAAGTATCGCCCAAGATACGGAAATCCTGACTCAAATCGACAATCTTGACCGACATAGGAACTTCGGTACGCTCCAAAAACTTACGGGCATCACCATGACCCACGCAAAGGAAAGCACAATCAATCTCCGCCCAATCCATCTCACTAGCAAAACACAGGTCGGTATCACCCAACAAATCGGTGTGAACAGCACTCAAAGGATTGCCCCCATTAGAGCTACTATGAACCCACCTGAGATCAACATTCGGGTGGTGAATCAAAAGACGAATAGCCTCGCCCCCCGTATAACCAGCACCACCAACAATAGCTACATTTATCTTCTTCATACTCTAGTTGTTATCTTCATTAACTGCCTTATAAATCACATTTTGGTTGTTGTAGATCTTGCCGAAACCTTCGACATCCTTACCATCCCAACCATCCATCACCTCGCCATAAGCACCAAATTTCGATGACATCAAATCGTGCTTACTCTCGATACCCACCAATACATAACGATAAGGGTGAAGCTCGATAATCACATCGCCCGATACGTTCTTCTGACTCGAAAGCAACATAGCCTCCATATCACGCATCACCTGATCGAAATATTGACCCTCGTGAAGGAAGTTGCCATAGAAACCTGCGATTTGATCTTTCCAGAACAATTGCCATTTGGTCAAGGTATGTTTTTCGAGAAGGTGGTGAGCCTTGATAATCAAGATAGGAGCAGCCGCCTCGAATCCCACACGTCCTTTGATACCAATAATAGTATCGCCCACGTGCATATCACGACCAATAGCATAAGGTGCGGCAATCTTCTGAAGCTCTTGGATTGCTTTGACACGATCGCCATAAACCGTTCCGTTGATAGCAGTCATCTCACCTTTGTCGAAAGTAAGAGTAATAGTGCGAGGCTCGGTAGCGGTCATTTGGCTTGGGTAAGCATGTTCAGGAAGTGTCTTGCTACTGGTCAAGGTCTCTTTACCCCCAACCGAAGTACCCCAAATACCCTGATTGATCGAGTATTCAGCCTTTACGAAGTCGAAGTCAACCCCATGCGAACGAAGATAATCAATCTCCTGCTGACGAGTCAATGCCTGATCACGAATCAAAGCAATAACCTCAATCCCCGGAGCAATATAGTTGAACACCATATCAAAACGAACCTGATCGTTACCAGCACCAGTCGAACCATGGCAAATATAATCAGCACCCATCTCCACAGCATATTCACCAATAGCCGTAGCCTGAGAGATACGCTCCGAGCTAACCGAAATCGGGTAAGTACCATTCTTGAGTACATTACCAAAGATCATATAACGAATAGTGTCATCATAATAACGATGCGAAACATCCAAACGAACATAACTAGCCACACCCAAAGCCTTGGCACGTTGCTCGATTTTCGCAAGTTCCTCGGCCGAGAATCCACCCGTATCGGCAAGAGCGGCGTGAACCTCCAACCCCTGCTCCTTTGCCAAATAGATAGCAGCATACGAGGTATCAAGACCTCCAGAGAAAGCCAAAACGACTTTTTTGCGAGGTTGAGCATATTTTGTTTTGTCGACCTTAGGGTCGAAGATCATAGCCGTACAAAGGCAGTTTTTCTTCTCTTTCATCTTTAATATATCATAGTTTACACAACTCTTACATCCGTTCCAGAAGCAAGTGTCGTCGGTTAGTTCCGAATAAGTTACGGGGCGATACCCAATATCAGAATTGATCTTCATCACCGCAAGTCCAGTGGTCAAACCAAAAAGTTTAGCATCGGGAAATTTTGATCTTGATAGCTCAAAAGTTTTGATCTTGATAGCCTTTGCCAGACCCATTTTGCGAAATTCGGGCGAGATAATCAATCCCGAGTTAGCCACAAAATCGTCGTGTCCCCAGCTCTCGATATAGCTAAAACCAGCCCAGCGTCCATCTTTGGTCAGAGCAATCACCGCTTTCCCTTCGTTCATCTTGGTCGAAACATATTCTGGAGAACGACGGGCGATACCCGTACCACGAGCCTTTGCACTCTCGGCCATCTCTTTGCAGATCGCCTCGGCATAACTTGAATGTTGGGGGGTAGCCACTATTACGTCAAAATCCTCTATTGTCATTTTATTATATTTAATGTTATTTTGTGTTGTTAATTCATATTTTAGGGTGGCAAAAGTAGAGATAAAAGGGTGGGCATAAAAATATTTCTTTAGTCATTTTAGACTTTTTTGTCTAATTTGACTAACTTTGCCTCTCGAAACACTTAAAATTTCTGCTTTTCGATGAAAAAACATGAAGAATATCTGGATAGTGTGGCTTTGGTGGTCGACCGTTTTGGGGTTCGGGGGGTGAGTATGGTTCAGATTGCTCGGGCACTGGGGATCTCGAAGGCTACTTTGTATAATAATTTTGGGACTCAGACTCAGCTTCTTGAGGCTTTGGTGGAGTATCAGAACGGCTTGTTGCGTGAGCGGGTGGTGAGTATTTCTTCTCGTCATAATCTTGACCCTTTGATGATTTTGGTTCGGGTTCTTGACTATGTTGCTTTGAGTTATTATAAGCGTAGCTCTTTGTTTATAACTACTCTTCACGAGAATTACCCTGTGATCTATGATTATATGAATCGGCTTAATAGTCGCCTTTTGGAGGAGTTTTTTGCTTTGAATATTCCTCGTGGGAGGTCACAGGATCTGTATCGGGGTGATTTCAAGACTGATATTATTGCTTCTCTTTGTTTTTCTATTCTTCGCACTGTTGATGATTCATGGAGTGACCCTAGTGGGATGAGTTTTGAGCAGTACCGACGTGAGGTTGTTTTGTTTGTTTTGCGTAGCATTATTGCCCCTTCACTTCAGGGGCGTTTGGTTGATTTGGGGAGTGAGTAGCCCGTGGGTGGTCGGAAGATTTCGGGAGGCACAAAGCATTTTCATACTACGAGAAAGTATTTCCAATTGCGACAGCGGAGATTTTGCCCTAAGAGAAAATCTCTACGGGGCAGACGGCTCCCCCACTGGAACCCAGCACTATTTTTTTCGCAGCACATGACCCAGCAAGAGTCCCAGAAAATACCCGAACGTCCCAGAACAATCCATATCTTTGAGGTAGAATCATCCAAATGCGGTAGCGAGACTTTTCTGCCAAGAAAAGTCAGCAGGGCGGACGCTCCCCCACGGGAGC
>JAWXTL010000120.1:0-5168 GCA_044433565.1 Rikenellaceae bacterium
TGCGATATGGATAAATCCTACCTAGAGTAGCTCGTTCGCACAAGAAGGCTGTCACCTTTAATATAGAGCATTTATATTAGTTCTGCAAATGTAAAAGAGTAGTGTTTTCGCCAAAAAAGGGGTTAACCATAGAAAAAAAACCTTTTTTCTCCCCTAATCAGTATATACAAATTTCACTAATGTGCTATGTTACAAAGCTATACAGTATCTATCGCTGTATATTTCAAAAAACCGCCTGACCACCATTGTAGCGGCTCTTTTTCTATTTTATTCTGCTAAGGGGTTTGTAGACCACAATAATTTTACTAATTTTGTTAGTGCTAACCGCAAACAAATTACATTAAAATTATTGAATAACAAATGAAAAATCTACTTACCCCTTTGGCACTTGTTGCCGTTATGCTTAGCTCATGTCAGAGTACCAAAACCTCACCAGAGTTCAATTTGGTGTGGCACGAAGATTTCAATGGCTCTTCGCTAGATGAGACCGTGTGGTCGAAAATCCCTCGTGGTGGTGCCGATTGGAATAACTATATGTCGGATTATGATTCGCTCTACGAGGTGAGCGGTGGTCATCTGATCCTTCGTGGTATTGTCAATAGTACCCAGAGCCTAGATACTGCTCAGTACCTTACGGGTGGTGTCTTTACCAAAGAGAAAAAGACGTTTGGTTTGGGGCGTATGGAGATCCGTGCTAAGTTGCAATCAGCTACGGGCTATTGGCCGGCTTTTTGGATGCTTCCTGCCCATTCTAAATGGCCTTCGGGTGGCGAGATAGATATTATGGAACACCTTAACTATGATTCGATTGCCTATCAGACCCTGCATACCAATTATACTTATAAACTAGGGATAAAAAATCCTGCACCGGGTTCTACGGCTGTGATTGATGTTGATGGTTATAATACCTATGCGGTCGAGAAATATCAAGATAGCATCTGTTTTTATATTAATGACCAGAAAACCCTGAGCTACCCTCGCCTAGATAGTGTTGCCAACAAGGGGCAATTCCCATTCTGCGACGAGCCTTATTATCTGCTTCTTGACTCACAGTTGGGTGGTTCTTGGGTTGGTGCTGTCGACCCTAAGACACTTCCAGTCGAAATGGCTATTGATTGGGTTAAGTTCTATGAACTAAAACAAGAGTAATGATATGAAAAAGAAAATTGCTGTCTGTCTCATTGTAAGTCTCTTCTGTTCATTCGCTCTGATGGGTCAACCACGCCAACGTGAGCAGCGTATCGAGCGAGACTATGATTTCGAGGGTTCTATCTCTCGTGAAGTTCTCGAAAATTATCTTCGACGTTCGATTACTTTCTCATTAGCTTTGGGTCAGAATGACTCTTCGATGGAAGAGTCGCTTCGTTTTTTGGCAAATACACGCCCGAAGTTTGTGGGTCGTGCAATTGGTATTTGGGGGAGCGAGAATAAGATAAACGATCAGCGTTGGTTGGATGATGCTCGTTCTGGCTTCGAGCAGATCCATGCTCTCGACCCTACTATCGTTTTGCAGTGTGCTATGTTCGAGATCATAACCAGCAAGGTCAATGAGGTGGCGATCCCTGCTTGGGTCTTCGAGGAGTTTGATCTGCCTGTCGAGACCCGAAATTTCAGATACGAAGATATGCTTTTGGATGCAGGACGTTATTCGGTTCGAGATTTCTGGAATAAGGATCAGTCGGTGCCCAATATAGTCAAGACCGAGACTCAGATGTGGTTCTATTTTTTGGCAGCTACTTATATTAATCTGGGGATCGAGGCTATTCACTTTGGACAGGTGGCTTTGATGGGGTCGAATGATAATGCCAATTTGGATTGCTTCTATTCTACGGTTGCTCGTATTCGTAGCTATGCTTCACAGAATGCACGTCGAGGCTATGTGATTATTGATGCTCATACTCCTCTAGGGGGGATTATCAATGATCGGCGAGAGTTATTGTTTGACTTCCACTCGTTCCCAATTCGTGCACGAGAGATTGCCGATCGTCCGAAAGAGGCAGAGTTGATGGTCAACTATTTGGATGCTATCTATAAGAATAGTATGGGTGGTATTTCGCCTAGTGGTTGGGAGTGTGAGAGTTTACCTTATTTGGTCGAGATTGATAATTATGGTCAAGCCCCTCGCCCTGGTGAGGCTGGTCAGACTTGGTATATTTGGGGATGGGACGAGATCACTTGGTTCACTAATCAGCCTGAGTATTATCGTAACTATTGGTTGGAGTATGCTTGGACTTGGGTGCGCACGACCGACCCTAATGGTTTCTTGCAGATGCCAGGGTGGCGAGGACGTTATAGGGCTAATACCAAGTCGGATGCTTGTCCTAATGGCTCTAATCAGGAGCAGACCATTAAGATGATTTGGGATCGAGACGATCTTTTATAATCGTATAGTTCGAGGGAAATTACTTCGGAGGTTTCGCTTTGGTCGGATTTTTGCGATGTGGGGGTGGTGATATAGTTAATCATTTAAATTACTCTGTTATGAAAAATATTTTCACCCCTGCTTTTTCGCTTCTACTTCTTTGCTTTGGTTGTGGGAGTGAGCCTTCGGCTACGGTTACCACCTTCGAGGTTTTGGATGTCATGGTAGCCGATACTGTGACTTCTGGCTATGCGTTGGACATTAATCACTCTTTTGTCTCTTGGATGGGTTTTAAACCTGGTGGGGAGCAGATGGGGCGTATCGCTTTCTCGCATGGTTCGCTCGATATGAACCAGCAAGAGATCGTGGGCGGACGTTTCTCGATTGATATGAATACGATTTCGGTGGAGCGATTATCTGCCGATCGAGCTACGAAACTAGCAGATCATCTGAAAAACTCTGACTTTTTTGAAGTACCACAATTCCCCTACTCCACTTTCGAGATTGTTTCGGTCGACTCTTTGGGTTGGGGTGCTTATCCCTATCAAGTTGTGGGTAACCTTACCATGAAAGATATTACACGAGCCATCAGCTTTAGCTTCGACTATATCCAAAAGGATGGTTTTCTGTTTGTAACAACACAGCCAATTATTCTGAACCGAACACAGTGGGGCATAACCTACAAGTCCTCTAGCTTTATCAATGGTCTAAAAGATAATTTCATCGACGATAACATCCAGATTCAAATAGCGGCACTATTTATACTACAACCCAATTAAGCGTAACATTGGGAGTAGTGTACAAATCTGAGGCTGAAATATCTAAGGAATATTGAGTGTTCTCGGACGGCTGTCGGTGTGACACGTAAAGCCATCGGGTTTACGGGGCTCCCGACAGGGGGAGCCGTCCGCCCCGTAGAGATTTCCCTTCTTACCGAAGGTAAATCTCCGCTACCGCATTCCGAAATTCCCCTACCCCAAAAGCATAACAAACAAATAAAAAAAGAGACCGCCCAAATGTGAGCAGTCTCCAAGTAAATAAAATCAACCCGAAAATATTACTTTAAATCTATTTTACAGCGTTTACGATTTCTGCAAATGCTGCTGGGTGGTTCATCGCTAGGTCAGCAAGAACCTTACGGTTCAAAGCAATACCCTTAGCGTTTACTTTACCAATAAACTGAGAGTAAGACATACCCTGAGCACGTACTGCTGCATTGATACGTACAATCCACAATGAACGGAATGAACGTTTCTTAGCTTTACGGTCACGGTAAGCATAAGTTAAACCTTTTTCTACTGTGTTTTTGGCTACCGTCCAAACGTTTGAACGTGAACCAAAGTTACCCTTAGCGAGTTTGAGTACCTTTTTTCTGCGAGCCCTAGAGGCTACGGCGTTGACTGATCTTGGCATATTTGTAAGATTTTAGTAGACTCAAAAGCGGCATCCTCATTTTCTTGATGCTCTTTGGTGCTGATGAATCTTTATCGATTATTATTAGTTGAAAATTGTTAGATGTGCAATCCGCCCAAAACTATTTAACTAGCATAGATTTTACCACTGGGGTATCTACTGCGCTAATCATACCAGTGTGAGTAAGATTACGTTTCTGTTTGATGGTTTTTTTAGTCAAAATGTGTGACTTAAACGCATGTTTGCGTTTCACTTTGCCGGTGCCAGTTAGCGTAAAACGCTTCTTAGCAGCCGAAATTGTTTTCATTTTTGGCATGGTAACTTATTTTTTTGATCAGGTTGATTTATTCGGATTATAGAAAGTCTATCGTCTTGGACAGCCCAAGACTACTTTTTAGTAGTCTTAGGTGCCAACATAATAATCATCTTTTTACCCTCTAGCTTTGGCATTGACTCCAACTTGGCAATGTCTTCGAGGGCAGTAGCAAATTTCAGAAGCAATATCTCACCTTGTTCCTTAAACACAATCTGACGACCACGGAAAAATACATAAGCCTTTACTTTTGCACCCTCTTTGATGAAGTTCTCTGCATGTTTAAGTTTGAAATTATAGTCGTGCTCATCGGTCTGAGGCCCAAAACGGATCTCCTTGATAACAATCTTTACCGCATTGGCTTTTATCTCTTTGGCTTTCTTCTTCTGCTGGTATAGGAATTTCTGATAATCTGCTATACGACACACCGGAGGATCTGCCTTTGGTGAGATCTCGACCAAGTCTAACTCCAACTCGTCGGCCATTCGCAGGGCAACGTGTGTCGGATAAACATCTGGTTTTTCAACATTATCACCAACAAGTCGAACCGACTTTGCTGTAATAAACTGATTGATCTTGTGAGCCGCCTCTTGTTGGACTCTACCACGAGGCCTCTGTGGTTTTCTGTTAGGAAGTGCTATGACTGTAAAATTTTTGTGTTAATATTATTATTCTCCTATTTCTGCTATCTCGCTTCGTACGATTCCAGCAACCATATCGGTAAATGCAGCAATAGTCATCGAGCCTTTATCGCCCTGACCTTGCAGACGTACAGATATTGTGCCATCCTCTTTTTCTTTCTCGCCGACAATCAAAAGCAAAGGGATTCTTTGCATCTCATTATCACGAATCTTGCGACCGATTTTCTCATTACGATCATCAATTTGGGTGCGAATATCGCAATTATTTAGCAAATATGCAACTTTTTCGGCATATTCGTTATATTTCTCTGATATAGGCAATATTACAGCCTGTTGCGGAGTCAACCAAAGTGGGAATTTTCCAGCTGTATGCTCTAGCAGAACTGCCACAAAACGCTCCATCGAACCAAATGGTGCACGGTGGATCATGATTGGGCGG
>JAWXTL010000121.1:0-5163 GCA_044433565.1 Rikenellaceae bacterium
GCTTCCGACGGGGGGGGAGAGCCGTCCGCCCAAGGGTGGTCGGAAGATTGAAAAGATTCTATCCTCGAAGATATGGTCTGTTCTCGGACGGCTGTCGGGATTAGCCTCGTAAGCCTTTAGGTTTACGGGGCTCCCGACGGGGGGAGCCGTCGCCCCGTAGAGATTTCCCTTCTAGCGAAGGCAAATCTCCGCTATCGCAATTGGAAATACCGCTGTCCAAATTATGCAATGCTTTGTCCATTATACCTATAAATAAAAAGTTGCCCCCAATCACATATAGTGATCGAGGGCAACCCCAAAATTTATATCACCGCCCAAAAGAACGGTAAACGAAAACTACAATTGTGGACCAGAAGCCAACAAGTGCTCACCTTCAGGAAGGTATTGCTCGAAGTTTTTAACATACTTAGCACCAAGAGACTTAGCTTTCTCTTCCCACTCAGCAACATCAGCATAAGTAGAACGTGGGTCAAGGATGTCAGAAACACCTGGAAGAGCCTTAGGAGCAACCAAGTTCAAGATAGGTACCTCGATAGTCTCAGCTTTGTCAATAGAACCGTCAAGGATAGCGTCGATAATAGCACGAGTATCTTTGATAGAAATACGTTTGCCAGTACCATTCCAACCTGTGTTCACTAGGTAAGCGTGTGCATCATGCTCGTGCATTTTGTCAGCCAATACCTTAGCATAGATAGTTGGGTGAACAGTCAAGAACGCCTCACCGAAAGCTGGAGAGAAAGTAGGAGTTGGCTCAGTGATACCACGCTCAGTACCAGCAAGTTTAGAAGTGTAACCACATAGGAAGTGATATTGTGCAGATTTCTCATCAAGGATAGAAACTGGAGGCAATACACCAAATGCGTCAGCAGAAAGATAAATAATCTTCTTAGCGTGACCAGCACGTGAAGGAAGAACGATCTTGTTGATGTGACGGATAGGATAAGAAACACGAGTGTTCTCAGTAACCGAACCATCAGAGAAGTCAGGAGTACCATCCTCAAGAACAGTAACGTTCTCTAGAAGAGCGTCACGCTTGATAGCACGCCAGATATCAGGCTCATTTTCTTTCGAAAGGTTGATAGTTTTAGCATAGCAACCACCCTCGTAGTTAAATACACCATGAGCATCCCAACCGTGCTCATCGTCACCGATCAAGAAACGTTTAGGGTCAGCAGAAAGAGTTGTTTTACCAGTACCCGATAGACCGAAGAATACAGCTACATCACCCTCAGCACCTACGTTAGCAGAACAGTGCATAGAAGCGATACCTTTAAGAGGAAGATAGTAGTTCATAACACCGAACATACCTTTTTTCATCTCACCACCATACCAAGTACCACCAATTACTTGAAGTTTTTTAGTAAGGTTGAAAGCTACAAAGTTTTCTGAGTTAAGACCCATCTCTTTCCAGTTAGGGTTAACACATTTAGCAGCGTTCATTACAACGAAATCAGGCTCACCGAAGTTAGCTAGTTCGAAGTGAGAAGGCTGGATAAACATATTAGTAACGAAGTGAGCTTGCCAAGCAACCTCCATGATGAAACGAACTTTCATACGAGTATCTTCGTTAGTACCACAGTAAGCGTCAACAACAAATAGTTTGTCTTTGTTAGAAAGCTGAGCAACTGCAAGACCTTCAAGAATATCGAAGTTCTCAGGAGTCATTGGATTGTTAGGAGAAAGAGGACTATGCTCGTCTTTGAACCAGAAGTTCTCTTTTGTTGATTCGTCAAGTACGGTGTACTTATCTTTAGGAGAGCGACCTGTGAAGACACCAGTCATTACAGATACAGAACCAGTGTTGGTTTCAGTTCCTTTTTCGTAACCCTCTAGTGCTGGGCTGGTTTCCTCTACAAAAAGTTGTTGGTAAGATGGATTGTGAACGATTTCTTTTACGTTTACAATACCGTACTGTTCAAGATTGATTGACATTTTTTTTGTACTTAAATTGTTAGTATTTAGTTATTGTTTTTTTCTTATCAAATTTCGAGCCTTTTGTGGTTACCTCTCTTAATTTCGAGACCCTTTTATGACCCTTTTGCGGTGCAAAGATAATAATAATTTTTTATAATTGTTAATTTATTAACAGAAAAAAACACATCTTTCAAAAAAATATTTATTTCTTCAAAATTCTTATTACTTTTGTATGAGGCTAACGCTGATTTTAACCAAATTATTATAGTTTAAAGATGAAAAAATTACTCCTATCACTAATCTTGTGTGCGCTTGTTTTTAGCTCGTTTGCGCAAGAAAATCTGATTCCACAACCCAAGTCGCTAAAGGTGACTGGATCTAAATTTGTTAAACCCGCAAAGACTAATGTTAGCTTCGATAGTTCTTTGCCTTGCGAGGGATATACTATCAATATTGTGAAAAAAGCTATTACTATTACTGCTGCCGATTCTGCTGGACTTGTTTGGGCTGGTCGTACTTTGGAGCAGTTGGTTCGCCCTGATGGTAGTTATCCTATGGTCGAGATCTCGGATTACCCTGATTTTAAGATTCGTGGCTTTATGCACGATACGGGGCGTAACTTTATTGAGGTTGATATGCTCAAGGAGCATATTGAGCTTTTGAGTCGTTATAAGATTAATGCTTTTCATTGGCATTTGACCGATTACCCTTCTTGGCGTATCGAATGTAGAGTTTTCCCTCAGCTTAATGATCCTCAATACCAACGCAAGGGTCGTGACGAGGGGCGGTTCTATACCTATGATGAGATCCGTGATGTGATTGCTTTTGCTCGTGAGCGTGGTGTTATGGTGATCCCTGAGATTGATATGCCGGGTCATAGCGCCTCTTTTACTTCGGCTATGGGTTTTTCGATGGCCTCTCCCGAGGGTATGGCTGCTTTAGAGAAATGTTTGGATGAATTCTTTGGTGAGATCACTGTCGAGATGGCTCCTTATTTCCATCTAGGGTCTGATGAGGTTCATGTTTCTGATCCTGCTGGATTTATGAAGTGGGCTGAGGACTTGGCTGCAAAATATAACCGTCAGCCTATTGCTTGGGATCCAGGTCTTCCGGCTGCTTCGACTACTATTCGTCAGATTTGGAATGAGGCTTCGGGTGCTAATAGTGGTGCTGCCCAGAAAGAAGGTGCGTTTCTTGACTCGTTTATGGGTTATTTGAATTACTATAATCCTATTTTGTTTGCTAATCGTCTTTTGTTGCATACTCCTTGTGCTGTCGAGACTCCACGTGAGGAGTCTATGGGTGGTATTCTTTGTTTGTGGAATGATGTGAATGTTGATGATAAGAATAATACTATGCCTCATAATGGTGCTGTGGCTAGTATTTTGCCTTTCTCCGAGAGATTCTGGAATGGTGGTTATTTTGGCGATCAGTCTGAGATTGAGAATATCAATTTGCTTCCTGCTCCTTCGACTACTACGGGGCAGATGGTCATGGATTTTGAAAAGAAGATGAGCTATCATCGTGACAACCTTCTTCAGGATCAAAATATGCGTTGGGTTGCTAATAGCCAGTTGCAGTGGAGTGTTGATTTGGCTGGTAAATCGGTTGATGTTTATGGTGGTGATATTGATATGGAGGAGTTGACCAAATTGCATGGAGTTAAGGTCGAGGCTCCTATGACTGTTACGGCTACCACTAAGCTTTATGCTCCTGTTGACACTGTGATTCGTGCTTGGGTGGCTTTTGATACTCAGGCTCGTTCGGATAAGATTGGTAATGGTATTGGGGAGCAAGGTGAATGGGAGGCCGAGGGTCAGATCTTTGTTAATGGTGAGGCTGTCAAACCTCCTGTTGCTTGGAATGAGCCAGGTGCTTATAAACATCACTTCCACACTTGGGCTAAGCCCGAGGAGGAGTTTCCTTTTACCGATGAGCAATTGTATTGGATGCGTGAACCGGCTTATATTACCCTTAAAAAGGGTGAGAATACTATCGTTGTGAAGTCTACTAAGACTTTTAACGATCAGCGTTGGACTTTTACTTTTATTCCTATGACTCTAAACGAAGATGGCTCTTTGGGTGATCTTTCGGGGGTGAAATATTCATCGGGAGCTTGTTGTTCTCAGAGATAGTTTGTATTTTTGCGCTCCATTAAACAATAAGAATACAATAGAGAGATGATAAATAAAGAATACCTAGAGCAGTTTGAAGAGACCCTAAAGCAGACCCTGTTGCGTAAATGTACCTCTGAGGGTTTGTTGGATGGCGTGTTGCTAGAGTCGGATGACTTGGATGATATTTGGACTAAATTTGCTCCCGAATATATGGCTGATGCTGTACCTTTGCTTAATGACTATCCTTCGGTTGCTGTTGCTTGGGGTGGTTATTTTGGGATGGCGGTTGCTTCGATTTGGGATACGGATTGGGCTAAGTATAAGGATAGTAACTTATATTCGGCTTTGCGTGAGCCTCGTGGTTTCGATGAGATGGACGAATATATTATCGAGGAGGTTTTGGGTGTGAAGCTTGATTCTTCTGAGAATCAGAAGTTGGAGGATTTGTTGAGATCTATGGCGCAGCTTTCGATTTCGCAAATTCGCAAAGAACAGATTGAAGCTGGAACGGCCGATGCTTTCTATATTTTTGCTTCGGCGGTCAAGGTGGTTTTCAAGGTTGGAGCGTCGTTGGAGCTTTACAAGCGAGGTTATTCCTACCACAAGGTAGATATGAATGGATTGAATAATCAGCCCGTAAGCTAGTCTTTGTGCTCTGGTGTAGATAAAAGATAGCCCTTTAACTTTTGGTATCTAAAAGTTAAAGGGCTATCTTTGTCGCCAGTTATTTATAAAACCGATGATAATGGATAAACTAGAGAATCTATATAGAGGAGTACTTGAGCAGTTGGGCGAAGATCCCCAGCGTGAGGGTCTTGTTAAGACTCCTGAGCGAGTTGCTAAGGCTATGCGTTTTTTGACTAGTGGTTATGAGCAGAATCCCGAGGAGATTTTGCTTTCGGCACGTTTCAAAGAGGAGTATAAGCAGATGGTTGTGGTCAAAGATATTGAGTTGTATTCGCTCTGTGAGCACCATATTTTGCCATTTTATGGCAAGGCTCATGTGGCTTATATTCCCAATGGATATATTACGGGGTTGTCGAAGATTCCTCGTGTGGTTGATTGTTTTGCTCGACGTTTGCAGGTTCAGGAGCGTTTGACTGTTCAGATTCGTGATGCTGTTCAGAATGCT
>JAWXTL010000122.1:0-5145 GCA_044433565.1 Rikenellaceae bacterium
CAGGAGCTATTGTTCGCTTTTGGGTTGCCTATGGTGGGGTGGTCGATGAGGCAGGAGGGATATATCGTATCTATATCGACGGAAAAAGCGAACCAGTTATTGAGATGAACAACAAGCAACTTGTGGGGGGCGATGGTTTGGTGGGCTATCCTTTCTCATTCTTTGCCCCAACCAAGACCGAAAATGACACTTGGAAGGGTCGCAATCTAATTTTGCCTATTCCCTACGATAAACATTGCAAGGTCACATACCAGAGCCTAGAGGATCAACACACAGGATCTCTATCGGATTGGGATGGTCATTATTATCAGATTAATTATCGTCGCTATGACCCTTCGGTCGAGGTCGAGAGTTTCCATTCGGGTTCTCTTTCGCAATATTCCCAAGAGATCTACTCTTCGGGAGTTAAACTTACGGGTGGGGCGATTAACATTTCGGATGATATTTATCGTGGCGAGGGGCTGCTCAAAGCTGGAGACTCTCGTAGCATAAAGCTCAAAGGCGAGAAGGCTATTACTTCGATAACTCTCAAGGTCGATGCTCAGGATATTCAACAAGCCCTACGCTCTACGGTTCTTCGCATTGAGTTTGATGGTCTCCAGAGTGTTTGGGTTCCTCTTGGGCAGTTCTTTGGGGTTGGTTATCGTCCTTTGGCTCATTCGACTCAATATATTACCACCCAGCGTGATGGCTTGATGACAGCTCGTTGGGTTATGCCTTTTGAGAAGGGGGCGGTTGTTACGATCGAGAATTTTGGCAATCAGATCGTTGACCTTCAGAGTTTTAGAGTCGAAACAAGTGATTACTGTTGGGATGATCGCACCATGCACTTCTATGCTGCTTGGAACGAGACACGTCGTCTGGATTGCTCCGACAAGATCGACTATAACTTTATCACACTCAAAGGAAAAGGAGTTTTTGTTGCCGATAATCTTACAGTTTTCAACTTTTTCCCCGATTCATCGGGCATAAACTGGTGGGGCGAAGGCGACGAGAAGATTTATGTCGACGGCGAGGAGTTTCCTTCACATTTTGGTACGGGGACAGAGGATTATTACAGCTATGCTTGGTGTCGTCCTCAGCCATTCTCTAATCCGATCACCACACAGCCAATAGGCGAAGGAAATAAGACCCCAGGTTTGACTTCCAACAATCGTTATCGTCTTTTGGATGCTATTCCATTTACTAGTTCTTTTAAGTTTGATATGGAAATCTGGCACCCATATTACGACAAGATGAATTATAGCCCTACCACTTTCTGGTATGCTTTCCCCGATACGCAATGGAACTACCAGCCTGATATAGAGGGAGTACAATACGAAGTGACCAAATCTCTATAACCTAATATCAGGAATGTGAGGCTGAAAACAGTGTAATTTATACATAAAGATATGGAGTGTTCTCGGACGGCTATCGGTGTGCCCCGTAAGCCTTCAGAGTTACGGGGCTCCCGACAGGGGGAGCCGTCCGCCCCGTAGAGATTTTACCGTGCGGTCAAATCTCCGCTATCGCAATTCGGAATATTATCACCCCCGAAGAAATGGTTCGTTTCTCGGACGCTACGGGTGTCATGTACTACGAAGTAGTGCAGGGCTCCCGTGGGGGGAGCGTCCGCCCTGCTGAATTTCCTTACGGAAATTCTCGCTATCGCAATTGGAAATTCCCCTACCCAAAACTATACACATTTATCCATTACACCTAATATCATAAACAAAAGAATCCCCGTGTAGAATATTCTACACGGGGATTCTTGTTATATGCGATAATCAACTAGCTATTGAAGAACATTGCAAAATGCAAGTTTTACACCGCTTTCAGAGAGCGTTGATAGGTGGATGAGATTTTGAAGATGGCGTAGGGGGATCTGAAGGAGCATACTAAAGTATGTGACTGAAGAGCACACTACGTTATCTTTAAAATATCGCCGCCTTGCAACGGTCTCTACTGAGGATCATAAGCCTTCTGATCACTGCAAATCGCCTGTTGCACACGCTCCGCCTCCTTCAAACGCAATTCATAATTATCCAACTGTGCCTGAAGACGTGGATGAACAACAATCTGAGACTCAATATCACCACGTGGAGTCTCTTTCAAACGACCCTTGCCAATAGTGATAATCTCTAAAGCACGCTTGTAAGCCTCTTTGTCATCACGAACATTATCCAAACAAGGACTCTGTGCAGGGCGATCAAACGAAATCTGAGACATAAGTGGACGTTGCCATCCATTCAAAGTCCAGAAATTAATCTGAACCAATTCGCCCAACTCATTCATCTCCTCCATAGTCAAAGGCGAACGACCCGCCATATGATTATCGAACGAAGTCTCATAAACTGGATAATAGACACCATTAAGATCCATCCATGTATAGAGAGTCTGCTTCTCTTTGGTCGAAAGTTTCACACCATGATGACCACCCTCGATAATCTGAGTCAGCTTACTAGTGTGAGAACCCCACCCATAAGCAGGTTGAAGAGTAGCTGGGCCACCACCAATCAAAGAGACCGCACGGCTAACATACAAATTGACATAAGCGGCATTGAAATAAGGATTCTTGTCTTTGGCCAAAACCAATTTCTCACGATCATCCTTATCGAAATCATGACACTTAACACAATTACGATCCAAAACAGGCTGAACCTGCTCCATAAACGAGAAGCAGCGAGGATCATCGACCATCCAATCCGCCATCTTAACAGAGGGTTTTTTGAGTGCCGAAACATTACCACGAACCACCGGAATCGAAAGACGATCTTCGTGACAACCAACACAACCATTCACCTCACCCGGCATCAACGAAACACCACTACGCATGGTCTGTATCATCTTCATATCTTTATCCAAAACCTGAAAATAGACATGCTTTCCGGCTGGAGCATCAAAACTAGCCGAGCCATCCTCCTCGACTGGAACAACACCCAACACACGTTTAACCTCGAAACTATGCCAGTTGACAGCAGGAGCTTGTTCGCCTTCACCACTCCATCCATTTGTCGACCAAGTTTTCTTGGCTGGAGACTCCACAATACGAAGATATTTGACCGCACCACGCTCAACACCCTCCATGTGAGTACCCTCATACACATCCTGAACATAGAAAGAACCATGCTCGGCCTCGGTGCGAGTCGAAGGAAGCTCATTAGGACAGAATCGAGGCTCCAAAGGCATAGGATCAAACAAACTTAGATCGCCCTCGAAAAGAAGCTCTTCGGTGCCATCCATCCCCACCAAATAGATACCCATCTTCTGGTCGGCAACATTCCATCCGCCGCTCTTCATCCAAATAGTACGAGAGACCAAAAAGTAACCATCGCCCAGCGGATAAGGATCTTCATAGAAGACGTTCAACCATTTGAAGCTATCGAGATTACCATTACCAACCAAAGAGAGACTAGATTCTGGCCAGATCTTAACAACAGGTTCTGCTCCATCGACCCCCTTACGACGATCGACAACCGCCATAGCACCCCAAGGGCGATCATGGCACGAACCAAAGATACATACGATCTCTTCGCTCTCGGGGATAGCACGAGCGTCGATCACACCACCAGGCGAGGCAGTATTGTTACCATAATATATAGCGTGTTTTGTACCATCAGGGTTCACTGTCCAAAGCCCCTGTGCATCACCAAAGTTGCGATCGACATATTCCCAACGATCATACATAATACGACCATCGTTCAAAAGAGCCGAATGCCCCTCGAAAAGTGTACTCACCCCAATCTGGGTGATATTTGCACCATCGCCATCCATTCGATAGAGATTGGCCATGATATGACGGTTACACATACAATATTTAGGCTCACGAGTCGAGCTAAACACTATACCACCATCGGGAAGATAGAGAGGGTCAATATCCGACACCCCTTGGGCAAAGGTGAGTTGGCGAAGATTCTTACCATCAATATCCATTTCGTAGATATGATAGCCATCTTCGAGGTTGCGGCGCATCGAGAAGATAATTCGCTTTCCGTCGAACGACATTTCGGGATCACGCACCACGCCAGTTTGGGTCTCGATCAGAGTGGTTGTTGTACGGGTATCGACATCAAAAACTCGCATAGCCGCACCAGGGGTAAAGCTATTTTGGTTGATCTCGCCATATTCAAACAGGGTGGCTGTATTGTGGTGGTCGGCAGTATATTGCTCTCGCTCGATGAAGAGGATCTTTTTCCCCTTTAACACCTCTGCTCCTTTCAACAGAACTATGGGTTTGGGGGTTAATTGTGCATATCCCACAATACTATAAAGTAGGAATGCGATGGGCAGTAGTCTTTTAACCATGATTTATTAATATTTTAAAGAGTGAGTTTTTTTATAGGGCTAACTTTAGTAGATTCATAACGTCGCTTTGGCTTACAGGTGGTTGGCACGAGAGGTTACCATCGGCACCAAAGCTCACACGTACTACCCCTTCGAGGATCTGTTGTAGATCGTCAGAGGTAATACCCGATTGTGACATCGAGGTTGGCGTACCGATCGAGACCAAGAAATCTTTGAAGGCATTGATACCCTCTTCGATCACCTCCATTTGGCTTTTTCCTTTTGGATCAACTTGCATCACATTGGTTGCAAAGCGGTAATATTGGTTTGGTTTGCGATCCCAGAAGAGCTTCATCCAGTGAGGCATAAGCATTGCCAGAGATGCTCCATGAGCCACGCCATGACGTGAGGTCAAAACATGAGCTACTTGGTGGATTGGTGTCCACGCATCACCTGGTGATGCCCATCCATTGATAGCACAGGTTGCAGCCCATTGCAGGTGCGAACGAGCAGAGATATTTGCAGGATCTTCGAGTACTAGGGGGATATTGTCGATCACCGTACGCATCACACCCTCTTGGAAATAGTGTTGCAGATCACTATCCTGCTCACCATTGAGATAGATCTCCAAAACGTGCGAAATAGTATCGGCAGCAGCACAAGCACTCTGATAAGCAGGAAGCGAAACAGTAAGCTCAGGGTCAACGATCGACACAGTAGGGAATAGGCAAGGTGCCCAGATATACGATTTTTCTTTCAGAGCAGCATTACTAACCACCGCACACTGATTCATCTCGCTACCTGTGGCAGGAAGTGTTGGGATCATCAACAAAGGCAATGCTTTGGTTGGAGGCACAGACGAACCTCGTCCATCGTGCGAAC
>JAWXTL010000123.1:0-5140 GCA_044433565.1 Rikenellaceae bacterium
TCTCCTCTAGGAATTTGAATACATCTTCGTTTCCGGCACAGAAGCACGTTGGCATATCTTGAGGATAATGTCCCCCTGGTGTAACCTCTTGGGTTGTGCCTAGGCATGATAGCTCTGGGTAGGCTGCAAATACCTCTGAGGTGTGACCCGGAAGCTCAATCTCAGGGATGATTGTCACCCCACGATCGGCTGCATAGGCTACTATCTCACGGATCTCATCTTGGCTGTAGAAACCACCATATAGAGCCTCTTCGCCATCTTCTCTGTTGATTGGTTTGCGACCATCCCATGGTTTTCCTTGGCGATCAACTCTCCATGCCGAGATTTCGGTTAGTTTTGGATATTTTTTGCTTTCCATTCTCCATCCTTGGTCGTCGGTTAGGTGCCAGTGGAAACGGTTCATTTTGTGCATTGCTATGTAGTCGATATAACGTTTTACGCTATCGGCCGAGAAGAAGTGACGTGATACGTCTAGGTGCATACCCCTCCATCCAAAACGTGGATAGTCGGTGATTTCTAGTTGTGGTATGGCTACCGTTGCTGCTGCTTTGTTGTCGCCATAGAAAAGCTCGGTTGGCATCAATTGTAGCAATGTTTGCATTGCATAGATTGCTCCGTTGTAGTCGGCCGCTTCGATTTCGATTCCATCTCCCGACACCTCTAGTTTGTAACCTTCGGCTTGGGCATCTTTATCGTCCCATAGTTCGATTGAGATGGCTGCGTCTCCTTTGGTTTTGGTATCTGCCGCAACTGTTACTTCGCCTAGCCCCTTTGAGAGTGTTTCGCCGATGAACTGGGCTGCTTTTTGCATATCCGTATCACCCTCTTTGTAGCTGATAGTCAATGGAGATGGGAGTGTGTAAGTCCCTTTCTCTAGCTCCATTCTCACGGGTTTTGGGATAATTGCCACTTTCTCTACCTGCACAGTTTGGGTACAACTGCATAGTAGGGTAGCGGCTACCATTGATAATAGAATTGATTTTTTCATGATTAATATTTGTTTTGATTAGTGATGTTGATTCCTAAAATGGTGTTAGGTCGTTGTTACCCCCAGGGAACGATGGTTTCATTTCGACTCTTCCTTGTGCGGCACTTAGCTGATCGAATCCGTCGTCGAAGCCGCTATTGCTGAATGCTGCCGATGGCATTTCGGCATATTCTCCCGAGCCTTGGGTTGCAAATCCTCCCTCTATCCAGTCGATGAATTTTGCTTGGTTGGCAACAAACCTCAATTTGTCTATACCCACTGCTCCGTTACGGTGTTTTGCGAAGATAAACTCTGCTAACCCTTCGCATGAATTTCCCTCTTCGTCTACTGTCATTCCGTAGTATTCGGGGCGGTGGATAAATGCTACAATGTCGGCATCTTGCTCGATTGCTCCCGATTCACGTAGGTGCGATAGTTGTGGGCGTTTCGATCCTCCCGAATTTTCGGCTGCTGCACGGTTTAGCTGCGATAGTGCTATGATTGGCACATCTAGGTCTTTGGCTATGGCTTTTAGCGAACGTGAGATCATCGAGACCTCTTGCTCACGTGAACCACGACCATCCGAGATTCCGGCTGTCATTAGCTGCAAGTAGTCGATAACTATGATCTCTATGTTGTGTTGTAGTTTCAATCGACGTGCTTTCGAACGGAATTCAAAGATCGAGAGGGCTGGGGTGTCGTCGATAAATAGTTTTGCTTGTGAGAGGGGTTTTACTGCTCCCTCTAGGTGCTTCCATTCGTCGGGCGAGAGCCTTCCATTTTTTAGCTTCGATCCCTCCAATCCACTCTCGGCCATTATCAGACGCATGATTAACTGCACCGAACTCATCTCCAATGAGAAGAATGCAACTGGAATATTGTTCCCCACCGAGATATTCCTAGCCAGAGTCAATACGAAGGCTGTTTTACCCATCGAGGGACGTGCTGCTATGATTATCAGGTCGGACTGTTGCCACCCTAGGGTTCTTCGATCTATCTCGGCAAATCCCGATGGTACACCGCTCAGTCCGTCTGGCTTTTGGGCTGCTTCTTCGATCTTGAGGATTGCCTTTGCCACTACATCTTTGGCGGTTTGCATATCTCGTTTGATATTCCCTTCGGCGATGTTGAAAATTTGGCTTTCGGCCATATTTATCAATTCGTCAATATCGTATTCATCCGAGAACGAACGTTTTTGGATTTCGGTTGCGGCGGTGATTAACTCCCTTTGTACAAATTTTTGCGCTACGATTTTGGCGTGGAACTCCAGATGGGCTGCCGACCCTATCTTTTGGGTTAGGGCTGCCAGAAAAGCGGGACCTCCCACTTTTTGCAGCTCGTTTTTGCGTTGCAATTGTTGACCTACGGTTAGCAGGTCAATGGGTTGAATGGCTGCCGAAAGATCTAGTACCGCTTGATAGATTGTCTGGTGCGCATCTACATAGAACGATTCGGGGCGCAAGACATCCTGCACCTGCAAAATGGCATTCTTCTCTAACATCAATGCCCCTAGTACTGCCTCTTCGATTTCGACTACATTGGGTATTATAAGACCCACTTGTTGACTTGCCTCTTGGATTGTCAGACTATCTTTTTCACGTTTTTTGATTGCGCTTGTTACTGTTTTTGCCATTCGTTATTTCTTCATATGTGTATTGCTTCACCTTTTGCTTGGGCTGCGGCTTCCATTATTGCCTCGTGCATTGTTGGGTGAGCGTGTATTGTCTCTATTATATCTTTTATTTTTGCTTTGAGTTTCATTGCTAGGGTTGTTTCTCCCACTAGCTCTGTTGTGTTCATTCCGATTAGGTGTGCTCCTAGTAGTGCCTCGGTTTCTTGGTCGAAGACTAGCTTGACCATTCCATCTCTTGCCCCTGCGGCTGTGGCTTTTCCCGATGCTGTATAGGGGAATTTACCTATTTTTATTTTGTATCCTTTTTGCTCTGCTTCCTGTTGGGTTAGCCCCACCGAACTGATTTCGGGTGTGGTGTAGATACATGATGGGATTATGTTGTAGTCTATGGTTTTTGGGTTTAGCCCTGCTATCTGCTCTACTGCGTGTATTGCTTCGGCTGTGGCTACGTGTGCAAGGGCTGGGGTTGCTATTATGTCACCTATTGCATAGACGTTTGGTCGGGTGGTTTGATAATGGCTGTCGACCACTATCTTCCCGTTTTCAACCTTAATCTCGGCCTCCTCTAGTGCTAGATTTTCGATGTTTGGGGTTATTCCTATTGCCGAGAGCACCACGTCGCAATCTATTGTTGCTTCTCCTTTTTTGTTTGAGACTATCACTTTGCACTTTTGCTCTTGACTTTCGATTCTCTCTACTTTTGTCGCACACATCACCTTTATTCTCGCTTTTCTCATTGCACGTTCTAGGGCTGCTGATATTTCGCTATCTTCTAGTGGCGTGATTCTTGGGGCATATTCTATGATGGTCACTTTGCTTCCTAGCATCGAGTAGAAAGTGGCAAATTCCGACCCTATTGCACCCGAACCTACAACGACTATCTCTTGGGGTAGGGTCTCTAGTTTTAGTGCCTCGTTCGAGGTGATTATGGTTGTCCCGTTGATGGGTATTGATGGTGTGGTTCTTGGTCTGGCACCTGTTGCCAAGATGATATTCTTCGCCTGATAGGTCACACCTTCTACATCTACTTCCCCCGAATTTTTGGTCAATCGTCCAAAACCCTTGATTACGGTGATATTGTTTTTTTTCATCAAAAACTCTATCCCCTTGCTCATCTGTTCGGCTATTTTGCCGCTTCGTTCGATTATTTTGTGCAGGTTTGGCTCTGCCCCCATGACCTCGATGCCATATTGTGCTGCATTTTGGATCGAGTGATATACCGATGCTGATTTGAGGAGTGCTTTTGTGGGGATACAGCCACGATTCAAGCAGACACCACCTAGCTCTGCTCGTTCGACAATTGCGGTTTCAAGCCCTAGTTGCGCTCCCCTGATTGCGGCAGCATAGCCCCCTGGGCCACTGCCTATAACTATCAAATCGTACTCTTTCATCTCTTGTAACAAAATATTATTTATCTGCACACGGCATATCTGCTCTTGGCACATCTGCACACGGCATAATTTCTACTACTTCTTCAACTCCCATGGGCGGGTCTTGTTGATCTCCATGTGTCGTTTTGGTTGCTCGACTTCATCCAGATATTCTGGTTTGCGCTTGTAGACTTGCGAGATATCGAAGTAAAAACCCTTGTATTTTTTCATATCCTTGGGCATATCGCTCACTTGGATAAATACTATATCGGCCGAACATATAATGCTCTTGACCATTGTTAGCCCCTTGAGTCCTATTATATCATCACCGTTGCTTGGCAAAACGATATAATAAGGCGATTTCTCTTTCAGACCACTCCCCGTTGAGAGTATCACCTGTTGCAACATTTGCAACTTGCGCATTTCACGTGCTGCTGCCTCTTTTTGATCTAGGTTGTCGAGTGTGTATGCCAATAGGTTGATGTCTCGTAGGCTAAATGGCGATTTCTTTACCAATTCATTGGCATATTTCGATGCTTTGATAAAGGTGTTGTAGCTGATTGAGCTGCGGTGCGAGAATAGGTTGTCGAGACTATCCGACTCTGGATAACGCAACAGTGGCTTGTAGGATGGCTGAAAAACATACCCATAGTACAGATGATAATACTCATCGAGCGTAAGTGATGTATCGGCCACCACATAACGTTCCATAAGTCGTGGGTAATAATACTCGGATGACGGATTATTGACCTCAAACTCTATATTGTTCCAATCGGGTGGGTTTTTTTCTTGTGCGATACAACTGATCCATGCCGTGATTGCTAGGAGTGCTACTAGGTACTTTTTCATTGGGCAACTAACTATGTTTTACAGATTATACTTTTTGATTTGCTGTGCGATTTTTTCTTTTAGTGATTCACTGACTCTAACTAGTGGTAGTCTTAGCGTCTCTTTTGTTATTCCTTTTAGCTCTAGTGCTGCTTTGACCCCTGCTGGATTTCCCTCGGCAAAAAGCAGCTCGGTTGCCTCTAGTAGTTCTAGGTGTAGTTTGGCGGCTTCTTCGATTTCTCCTTTTTGGGCTAGGTGGATCATCTCTATATTTTTTTGGGCGAAGACGTTACACGCAACCGATATTACCCCGTCGCATCCCATTGCTATTAGCGGTAGGGC
>JAWXTL010000124.1:0-5127 GCA_044433565.1 Rikenellaceae bacterium
ACAAATCCCCAGTGTTAAACACCGTCTCTCTGTCTTAGCGAGTGCAAAGATAGCACATAATTTCCCCAACTTCCAAATTTATTTTGAAGTTTTTTTAAAAATAATTTAACCCAAGATCATATCTGCCACATAATCACCAACTTGCGAAGTAGAATATTTTTCACCCCCCGAACAAAGATCTTCAGTAACAAAGCCATTTTCGATAGAAGCCTGAACCGAAGAACGAACACAAGCCCCCGCATCCGAAAGACCCAAATGCTCCAAAAGCATAGCACAAGAGAGAATAGTAGCAACCGGATTAGCAATACCAAGACCCGTAGCCTGAGGATAAGAGCCATGAATAGGTTCAAACAAAGCAACAGCAGAACCAACCGAAGCCGAAGGCATCAATCCCATAGAACCACTAATAACCGACATCTCATCAGTCAAAATATCCCCAAACATATTCTCCGTAACAACAACATCAAACTGTGTAGGGCGTTGAACCAACTGCATAGCCGCATTATCAACAAACATATACTCAACCGTAACATCCGAGTAAGAAGGAGCCAAAGACTGAGCAACCCGACGCCAAAGACGAGAAGTCTCCAAAACATTAGCCTTATCGACCACAGTCAAATGAGAACGACGAGTACGAGCAACCTCAAAAGCATAACGCAAAACACGCTCAACCTCAAAATCACGATAAACACAAAGATCCGAAGCCAAAGTGCCATCAGAAGAAAGATGCTTCTCGCCAAAATAGATACCCCCAGTAAGTTCACGAATAAAAACACAATCCGCCCCCGAAATACGATCCTCCTTCAAAGGAGAGCGATCAATCAAGCAATCAAACATAACCAAAGGGCGAACATTAGCATACAACCCCAAAACCTGACGCATACGCAAAAGACCCTGCTCAGGACGAACAGTAGCCGTAGGATCATTATCATATTTAGGATCGCCCACAGCCCCAAACAAAATAGCATCAGAAGCCAAGCAAACCTCCTCGGTAGCCTTAGGGAAAGGATCCCCACAAGAGTCAATAGCCGAAGCCCCAACCAAAGCCGAAGTATAGTTAAAAGTCAAACCAAAGCGTGTAGCAACAGCATCCAAAACCTTAACACCCTCAAGTACCACCTCGGGCCCAATACCATCACCCGCAAGTAGGGCAATATTAAATTCCTTTTTCATATTCTAAAATTTCATTTTTTATACTAAGCAGATAATCCATATCATCATACCCATTAATTAAACACTCTTTCTTATAAGAGTCAATAGCAAAACTCGAAGAAGCCCCCGTCTCGACAATAGTAATAGTCTGTGAAGGAAGGTCAACCTCCAACTCACCCGAAGATGCAAAAACAGATTCCAAAAACTCCGAAGAGACCTCAACAGGAAGAACCCCCGTATTCAAAGCATTATTACGGAAAATATCAGCAAACTTAGAGCTAACCACAACCCGAAAACCATAGTCATAAAGAGCCCAAGCAGCATGTTCACGAGAAGAGCCCGAGCCAAAATTTTCGAGAGCCACCAGAACCACACCCGAATATTTGTTAATAGCAAACTCCGAATTAACACGCCAATCAGCAAACAAAGCCTCGCCAAAACCCTCTCGTGAGGTAGTCTTCAGATAACGAGCTGGAATAATCTGATCGGTGTCCACATTCGACACCGGAAGTGGAACATAACAGGAGCGAATAATATTTATTTTTTCTTTCATAAGTCAAGCAAGTTTAAAGAGATTGAACAATTTTCCCAGCAATACAGGCCATAGCAACAGTCGAAGGAGAAGCCAAAAGAGTACGAGACCCCGGCCCCTGACGACCCTCGAAGTTACGATTCGAGGTCGAAACGCAATATTTTCCCGCCGGAACCTTATCATCATTCATAGCCAAACAAGCCGAGCAACCCGGTTCACGAAGCTCAAAACCAGCCTCTTCGAGAATATCGGTAAGACCCTCACGATCGCACTCACGACGAACCTCCCAAGATCCCGGAACCAACCAAGCCACAACATCAGGATGTTTGACATAGCCCTCGACTACCGAAGCAAACTCACGGAAATCCTCAATACGACCATTAGTACAGCTACCCAAGAAGGCATAATCAATCTTCAGCCCCTCCATAGCATCGCCCGAGGTAAAGCCCATATAAGGACAATCCGAAGGAACTGTGCCCGAGAGAGGAACAACCTCACCTGGGTTATTACCCCAAGTAATCATAGGAGAAATATCCAAGGCAGAGAAGGTATATTCTAGATCAAAAGAGGCATCCCCATCCGAAGGCAAAGCCTCCCAAGCAGGATCAACCGGAACATCCTTATCAATCAAATAAGAGAAAGTAGTAGCATCAGGAGCCACAATACCCCCACGAGCCCCACACTCAATACTCATATTACAAAGAGTCATACGACCCTCCATCGACAAAGAACGAATAGCACTACCAGCAAATTCAATAAAATAGCCCGTACCACCCGAAGTAGTCAACTGACCAATAATATAAAGAGCAACATCCTTAGCCGTAACCCCCTCGGACAATTCACCCTCAACCGAAATACGCATACTCTTAGGGCGCATCTGAATAATAGACTGAGCCGCCATAACCATCTCGACCTCCGAAGTACCAATACCAAAAGCAATGGCCCCGAAAGCACCATGGGTCGAAGTATGTGAGTCACCACAAACAATAGTCATCCCCGGACGAGTATAACCCATCTCAGGGCCAATAATATGAACAATACCATTATAAGGATTGCCCATAGGAAAATACTGAGTCACCCCAAATTCCGCACAGTTCTTATCAAGTTGCAAAAGCTGACCATCAAGAACAGTATCGAACTGACCCTCGGTCGGGGTATTATGATCTGCCGTAGCAATAGTCTTCTCGGGATGTGCTAGGCGAATCCCACGAGAACGAAGTCCCGAAAATGCCTGAGGAGAAGTCACCTCATGGATATAATGTCGATCAATATATAGTACGCAACGTCCGCCATCAAGCTGTTTGACAACATGGCTGTCCCATATCTTATCAATAATTGTTTTTCCCATAATATAATTTATATGTTTCTATTTTTCTTCTGTTTGAGATTCCGACGAAGTCTCAGGTATAATGCGACGAGCCAAGATCTTGTTCAAACCATCAATATAAGCCTCGACCGAAGACATCACAACATCGGTATGCAATGAGAAGCCATGAACAAAACAGCCATCACCCTCCATTTGCATATGTACACGCCCTAGGTCGTCACTACCTTTGGTTACGGCTTGAATAAAGAATTCATGAAGCGTAATATCACTCTCGATAACACTATGAATCGCCTTGATAGCAGCATCAATCGGGCCATTACCCTCACCATTGGCAACATGAGTCTCGCCATAAACATCCAATACCACCGTAGCACGTGGCTTCAAAGAACCCGACATACACTCCAAGTGGCGCAAAACAACAGGACGTGCAACACGTTCGGCCATCTTAACCCCAATCAAAGACATAATATCGTCATCTGTGAAATTCTTATTACTATCAGCCAATTTCAAGAACTTCTCATAAGCCTTATCCAAGGTATTTCCTTCGAGGATATGACCCAGTTGTTGGAAGTGTTGTTTGAGTGCAGCACGACCACTACGAGCAGTCAAAACAATAGAGTTATCAGGAAGCCCCACCTCGGTAGGGTCGATAATCTCATAGCTCTCACGATTTTTCAAAACTCCATCTTGGTGGATACCCGAGCTATGGGCAAAAGCATTACGCCCCACAATCGCCTTGTTGACCTGCACCGGAACGCTCATCAACGAAGAGACCATACGAGAAGTTTCGGTCAAAAGCTTTGCATTGACTCCCGTTTCGTATCCACGAGAAGAGTGACATCGCATAGCCATTACCACCTCTTCGAGAGCCGTATTTCCGGCACGTTCGCCCAAGCCATTGATAGTACACTCGATCTGACGAGCACCATTAAACACACCCGAAAGCGAATTGGCAGTAGCCATCCCTAGGTCATTATGACAGTGAGTCGAAAGGATCGCCTTATCGACATTGCTCACATGGTTCATCAGATAAGCAATCTTTGCACCATACTCATCGGGCATACAATAACCCGTAGTATCAGGAATATTAATCACCGTAGCACCTGCTTTGATGACCGCTTCGACCACACGAGCCAAATACTCAGGTTCGGCACGTCCAGCATCTTCGGCATAGAACTCTACATCCTCGACATAGCGTTTAGCATACTTCACGGCGGCAATAGCACGTTCGATTATCTGGTCGGGATTCGAGCGCAACTTATAATATATATGTTGGTGCGAAACACCAATACCGGTATGGATACGTTTTAGATTGGCAAACTCAAGAGCTTCGGCTGCCGAATCAATATCTTTTTCGACCGCACGAGTTAGGGCGCAGATACGACAATGTTTAACAACTTTTGAGATTTCGGTCACCGAGCGGAAATCTTCGGGGCTTGAGATCGGGAATCCAGCCTCGATAACATCAACGCCTAGTTGTTCGAGTTGACGAGCGATTTCTACTTTCTCAATTGTATTTAGCTGTGTACCTGCCATTTGTTCCCCATCACGAAGGGTTGTATCGAATATTTGAACTCTTTGCATAGTGTAATTTTGGATTTTATATTTTTATTTATAGTTCAAAGTTATATTATTCTCTAGCACTGGTTTTCTATTAAATCTCATATGCTACGATTGCCAACGCCTGTTTCCATGATAACAATCACATGATTATCAATCGGTTACACCAGATATTATTACTACACAATAAACCTTATATAAGGATGATAATATATAGGATGTGAGTTATAGTTTTAGCAAAAAACTTGACAAAAGTACAAAAAAGGTTCGATTTCTATATCTGGATATATTTTTTTGAAGGAATTTCCAATTGCGGTAGCGGAGATTTCCCTTCTTATCGAAGGCAAATCTCTACGGAGCGGACGCTCCCCCCACGAGAGCCCTGCAATACTAAAACAGCACATGACCCAGCAAGAGTCCCAGAAAATACCCGAAAGTCCCAGAACAATCAATCTCTTTTAAGGTAATAAATCCGAATTGCGATAGCGGAGATTTGCCTTCTTAACAGAAGGCAAATCTCTACGGGGCGGACGGCTCCCCCCGTCGGGAGCCTCGT
>JAWXTL010000125.1:0-5092 GCA_044433565.1 Rikenellaceae bacterium
GTCCGAGAACATACCACATCTTCGGGAATGATAATATTCCGAATGCGGCAGCCAGACTTTTCTGCCAAGAAAAGTCAGCAGGGCGGACGCTCCCCACACGGGAGCCCTGCACTTCTAACGAAACACAGGTCGCCCGTAGCGTCCGAGAACAATCCATATCTCTACATATTTTCATTGCACCCCCAAAGTATTGCCCAAAGCCGCACAAATCCTACATAAAAAAAGAGGCTCCCAAAATGGAAGCCCCAAATAAATTCTAACGAATCCAAAATAAGTAGAGAATCAATGCCCCCACCCAAATGGATCAAATGCCAAAAATACTAATTACTAGCCTTTGTAGCATATATAATACGCTGTGCACGTGCACGACGCAAAGCCTGTTTAAGGTCTGTCACCATACCCATCTTGGTAGGAGCATCAACCTTCAAAACGGTAGTCATCTCTGGACGCTCATCCTCCTTCAACTTATCACGCTCAGCAGCAATAAACTCACCAATATGCTCAATCGAAGCAAAACTGTCATTCAACTGTACACGTGGTGCTGTACCATTTGTAGCCTGAAGTGCCTTGAGTGGAGGCCCAATAAATATATAACTAGCCAAAGACTTCTTCTCTAGCTTCTGAATCTCAGATGCCATAGGTAGATCTACCTGAACCTGCAACTCCTGCTCACGCATAGTAGTAGATACCATGAAGAAGAATAGAAGCATAAATACTACGTCAGGAAGTGATGCAGTAGAAATTGCTGGAAGTTCTTTTGTTCCTTTCTTTTTAATCATTGTATTATCTTAGTTTGCAAGGTTACGAGGTTCTGCCTCTGAAATTTTCAGTGGAATAGCTTGATTAACTGCGGTACGTTGCTCCTCAGGAAGAATCGAGTACTCCTTACCAAAACGTTGCAATGCAAATTCTTCACGAACTTCATTAAACGCTTTTGTAAGCTCATTCTGCACCTGAATATACATATCATATGATGTACCACGGTCATTTTGGAGAGAGATTACACCCTTACTTACTTGGTAGTTTGGGAGCAATTCGATAGGTTTGAGGGGAGCTTCACGCTCTGGCATATTCGGATCATTCTGATCGTTGGCGATGAACTCTTTAGCAATATCTTTGATTTGAGATACATCAACACGCTGACCTCTCATTGCTACTTGATTTAGGTGGTTCACGTTCACCATTAGAACGTTACGCTCCTTAATATCAAGACCTTTATCTTCTTGTTCTTCATCAGCTATCGGAGGTAGAGTACGGTGGATACCCGAGTCTACGTTCATTGTGGTTGAAACCAAGAAGAAGATTAGCAAAAGGAAAGCGATGTCGGCCGTAGAGGACGCATTTGCTTCTGGGACTTTTCTTGCCATTGTTTTCTTAACTTGTTTGAATTAATGTCCCCATCTGTGGAGGTGGGGTGTGATTTGGCTGGAAATTTGAGCCCTCTCTACGCAGCGTAGAGAGAACTCATTTATAGTTTCCAATTTACCACAATTTGGTTTATTTGATTGCTTTGTAAAGCTCCGAGCCTACCATTGTTACCACGAGTAGACCTGCCATGATATAGGTTGCAAACAAGGCAACATCGGCAAAGCGAAGCTCTGCAACATCGTCTAGCACTTTACCACTTGCTAGGGTGATAGGTTCTGCTCCTGATAGCGCATAGGCCACCACAAAGATTACTGCCACAACAGCAATTCCGATAAGTGATTTGGCTGCTGATTTTGGGTTTTGTAGGATACCGAATATTGGCAATAGGATTACCAATGCTGCGGTCAAGGCGAACATCACACCTGCAAAGGTTAGCATGGTCGAGATTCCACCTTCGGTTGATACGTCACCTTCGGTGTAGTTTCCGATAGCGTATCCACATATTACCACCGCTAGGATAAGCAATACGTATTTTACTATTGATAGATATTTCATTGTTTCTAAAATCTTTCGTTGGTTAATTTATTCCGTTTCAAAATAGTTCCCTCGATCTTCTGTGATTGCCCTGTTGTTGCGCAAGGGGCTTCTCGCTAGAGGAGACCGAGTTCTATATAAAATAGGGGAGACTATTTTTTGTAGAATTTAGTTAGCATATCGATCAAAGAGATTGATGAATCTTCCATGCTAAGAACCAATGAGTCGATTTTTGCTACTAGGTAGTTGTAGAACAACTGAAGGATTACCGCTACGATAAGACCACCTACGGTTGTAAGAAGTGCTACTTTGATACCACCTGCTACCATTGATGGAGCGATATCACCTGCTGCTTCGATCGAGTCAAACGCTGCGATCATACCCACTACCGTACCCATGAAACCAAGCATTGGAGCGATTGCGATGAAAAGAGAGATCCATGATAGACCGTTCTCAAGAAGAGCTGATTGTACTGAACCATAAGCTGCTACTGATTTTTCTACTACGTCGATACCGTCATCCGAACGATCAAGACCTTGGTAGAAGATAGAAGCTACTGGACCACGAGTGTTACGACAAACGTCTTTTGCTGCTTCGATACCACCGTTGTTAAGTGCATCTTCAACTTTAGCGATAAGTTTTTTGGTGTTGATGGTCGAAAGGTTAAGGTAAAGTACACGCTCGATAACGATTGCTAGACCTAGTACCAAACACAATAGTAGTGGAGACATCCAACCTACACCACCTTCCATGAATTTTTGTTTTAGCACTTGGTGCATTGGCTCTTCGTCTTCTGCAAGACCGTTATCTGCCACTACGGCTTCTGCGGCTGGAGCTTCTTCTACTACTGCTGCCTCAGTTTGAACTGTATCTGCATCTTGTGCATAAAGGTTCGATGGAGTAACTGCCATTAGGGCAACTACTGAAAGGATTGTAAGGAATTTTTTCATTGTGGTTAATGAGTTTTGTTAATTTTTTATGTTCTTTTATTTGGTTTTACTATATTTTCCTCTTTTTCTGAGGCGATATTGTTTTTCTTTGTATTGCTATTGATTTGCCTCTAATAACCAGTCAAACAGCCTCACAATCAGCAACTTGACTTTTATATTGTGCGCATTCACTACCCATACACTACATCTTTCAAAATCAAAGGTAGGGTCTATTTTTTATAATTCCAAATCTATTTAATACCTTTTCACCTATTTACACCTCTCTGTGACGATATAAAAAACGCTCATATTAAGCCATTATTCTTGCTATTATATCATTCCGAGGCCTTATTTGGCTACGATCTCTACTGATCTGGGGTTGTTTTTTAACTTTTTTTTAACTTTATTCTTCTTTCCCTGCTTTCTTTGAAATTGATTCCTCGTGGCAGATTATTCTTTTATTATCTCTAGCAGTCCTTCTAGGTAATCTCTTTTGCCGCTTAGGCGTGGGACTTTGTTTTGTCCTCCTAGTTTTCCTCGCCCGACCATCCACCCGTAGAATGTCCCCCGTGGGGCTACGGTTAGCTCTAGCATTGACATTGTGGTGTTGTCGGTGCGTTTCGCGCCATAGTCCGAGTTGCAGTCTCGGATTGCTTGGTCTAGCGTTTCACGAAATAGGGCTATATCTTTTGGCTCTTTCGAGAACTCGACCACCCAGTGGTGCGCTCCTTTGGCACGATCGTCCATAAAGATTGGGGCTACGGTATATTCTTCGACTTGGGCTCCGGTCACTTCACACGCCCTCTTTAGGGCTGATTCGGCGTTGTCGATGATTAGCTCTTCGCCAAAGGCGTTGATAAAGTGTTTTGTGCGCCCTGTGATCTTTATCTTATATGGTCGGGTCGAGGTAAACTCCACTGTATCGCCAATCATATAACGCCACAAGCCTCCGATTGTGGTTATTATCATTGCATAGTTGACCCCTGTTCTCACCCCCTCTAGTGGCACTGCTTTTTCGGGATGATCCAACTCCGCAAATGGCAAAAACTCATAGAACGTACCATAATCGAGCATCAATAGCATCGAACGATCCGAGAGGTCATCCTGCATGGCAAAGAACCCTTCCGAGGCGTTGTAGGTCTCGAAATAGCTCATCTGTGACGAAGGAATAATCTTTTGGTATTGGTCACGATAGGGGTCAAAGCTCATCCCCCCGTGTATAAAGAGCGAGAGGTTAGGCCATATATCCAACAGCGTATCACATTTGTTATACTCCATAATGCGCTTCATCAACACCAGATTCCACGAAGGGACACCGGCAAACGAGGTGACATTCTGGGTCGAACAACTACGACAGATCGCCTCTACCTTCTCATCGAAACTAGGCATCAGAGCCACCGAGCGTTTTGGCTCACGCATCTTCGAGATAAGAGAGGGAGTATTCTCGATAAGTATAGCCGAAAGATCACCTTGCAGCAGCGAACTCCCCTCGCTCACCAACTGATGCGACCCTCCAAGAGTCAAAGCCTTGCCCGTCAAAGCCTTCGAGCGAGGAACAAGATGTGTAAAGAGAGCCAGAACATCACGTCCACCCCGAAAATGGCAATCCTGCAACGAGGGGCTATTGATAGGGATAAATTTACTACGGTCGTTGGTCGTTCCCGAACTCTTTGCCAACCAGCGAGTAGGCTTCGCCGAAATAGCACTATGCTCACCGCCCAAAACACGCTCGATCCACGGGGTAAACTCCTCGTAGGTGACAACGGGCACTCTTTGGCAGAACTCTTGGTAAGAGAGCCCACGGCTCAAACCATAATACTTCCCCAGCGGTGTATCGCACCCTGCCTCAAGCAACCGAGAGAGTTGCGCAGCCTGAACAGCGATAGGGTCACGACGAAACTTCTCGATCGCCCTCAGGCGATAAGAGAAGATGGTACGAATTAGACTATTGTACAAAGACATATTGAGCTATAAGTAAATTAGATTTCTATTTCGATGATTTTTATGGCAGTCCTCCCCTCCCCTTTTTGAGCAAAGGCATCTCACAATCACCCCTTCACCTGCACTACAACAAAGGTAAATATTTTATTTCTAAATCCAAACTACGATAAAATCTAATATGCACTTAGAGAAATAACAACAATCTCTGAGATCACCGATAGTGAGCCACCCGAACCCCGTACTACCAAAGTAGCACATGACCCAGCAAGAGTCCCAGAAAAGACCCAGAGAGTCCCAGAAAAATCTACGGGGCAGACGGC
>JAWXTL010000126.1:0-5063 GCA_044433565.1 Rikenellaceae bacterium
AGCAATGCTGCTGGAACTATTTTCCACTACCTCGATGAGCCACGTGTGAAGATAAATCTTGTGGAGGCGGATGGTCTGGGTACTGCCGAGCAGAGTGCAGCCACTATGAAGTTTGGCTCACGTGGAATAATCCATGGCGCAAAGACCATGTTGATGCAGGATGAGGATGGTCAGATCACCGAACCCTATTCGATTTCGGCAGGTCTGGACTATCCAGGTGTGGGGCCCCTTCACGCTCACCTTGCCACAACGGGGCGTTCGGAGATCCTCGCCGTAACCGATGATGAGGCATTGGCAGCAGCATTCGAGCTAACTCGCCTCGAAGGGATAATCCCAGCACTAGAGAGTGCACACGCACTAGGTGTTTTGCCAAAGCTTCGCTTGGACAAAGACGAAGTGGTGGTGCTGACTCTTTCGGGACGTGGCGACAAAGATATGCAAACCTATATCGGTGTATCACCTAAATTTATCTAAACAACTGTGACCATGAAAGAGTATAAATATAATATAGCGGAGCGTGAATTTTCGGGCGATCTGCATACACCAGTGAGTCTCTACTTGAAATTGCGTGATCTCTACGAGAAATCTGCCCTGCTAGAGAGCTCCGATTATAATGCAGGAGATAATAGCCGATCGTTTTTGGCTGTTGATCCCATGGCAGAGATTTCGATCAATAATGGGCGAGTCTCTATGAGTTTTCCCGACAAAAAAGAACTTCAATATTCGATAACCGAATCATACACACCCTCGGATGCTATTTCGCAGTTTATGTCCCATTTTGATATTGATGGCGATCATCGTCTGTTTGGTTATACGGCCTATAATTCGGTGAAGTATCTCGAAAATATTGCTATTGAGCCAAGTTCACCCAAAGATAATGATGCTCCCGATATTTTGTATGTCCTGTATCGTTATATTATTGTTTTCGACCATTTTCATCATACTCTGACCATCCGTGAGCTTGTCCCTCAGGGCGAAATGAGCCAGATGAAGCAGGTGGTTTCGGCTATCGAGAGTCGTAATTTTGCCTCTTATGGCTTCCAGCGAGTGGGCGATACCACTTCTCCGATTAGCGATGAGCAGTATCGTGAGATGGTGCATCGTGGGGTGGCTCATTGTATGCGTGGCGATGTTTTTCAGATTGTTCTTTCTCGACGTTTTGTTCAGCGATATACGGGTGATGATTTTGCTGTCTATCGTAAATTGCGTCGTATCAATCCTTCACCTTATCTTTTCTATTATGATTTCGGTGGTTTTCGGATTTTTGGCTCTTCGCCCGAGATTCATTGCAAGGTCGAGAATAATCAGGCTACTATCGACCCTATTGCAGGTACGGCTTTTCGTTCGGGCGATATGGCCGAAGATGCTCGTCGAGCTGAGGCACTACTTGTCGACCCCAAAGAGAATGCCGAACACGTTATGTTGGTCGATTTGGCTCGTAATGACCTGAGCCGTAATGCCCAGAATGTTCATGTCGAATTCTATAAGCAGGTTCAATATTATAGCCATGTGATCCATTTGGTCTCTCGTGTTACGGGCGATCTGAAAGAGGGAGTTGGGGCTATTAAATCCTATATGGATACCTTTCCGGCTGGTACACTTTCGGGTGCTCCAAAGGTTCGTGCTATGCAGTTGATTAATGATATTGAGAGCCATAGCCGTGGAATTTATGGCGGTGCTATTGGTTATATTGGTTTTCGGGGCGATGCCAATCATGCCATTACCATTCGTACGTTTGTTAGTCGTAATGGTCAGTTGGAGTTTCAGGCAGGTGCTGGGATTGTCTCTTTGAGCGACCCAGAGCGTGAACTTCAGGAGGTGAATAATAAATTGGGTGCGCTTTCACGTGCTATTAAAGAGGATATTGAATAAGATGAAAAAGATTTTGATACTTGATAATTATGACTCGTTTACCTATAATATCTCTCATCTGGTTGAGTCTTTGGGTTATTCGTGTGATATTTATCGTAATGATAAGATCTCTTTGGAGGCGGTGGGCTCCTACGATAAGATTATTCTTTCGCCAGGCCCAGGGATTCCTAGTGAGTCGGGGATTCTTTGTGATTTGATCCGCCGCTATGGCTCCAGCAAGAGTATTTTTGGTGTTTGCCTTGGCGAGCAGGCCATTGGCGAGGTTTATGGGGCTGGGCTTTCTAATCTTACTACTGTTTTTCATGGGGTCGAGAGTGATATTGTTGTCACAACGGCTGATCCTATTTTCGAGGGGATTGATCGGGAGTTCAAGGCTGGTCGCTATCACTCTTGGATCGTAAGTGAGCAGGGGTTTCCTTCGGATGTTTTGGAGGTGACGGCCATCGAAAAAGAGAGTGGGGCGATTATGGCTCTTCGTCATCGCACTTTCGATGTTCGTGGGGTGCAATTTCATCCCGAATCGGTGCTATCGCCCGAGGGCGAAAAAATTATTAAAAATTGGTTGGAATTATGAAAAAAATATTAAGTCAGCTTTTTGAATATGAGTCTTTGAGTGTCGATCAGGCTCGTGAATTGTTTTTGAATATTGCCAATGGTGCTTATAATCAGGCTCAGTTGGCTAGTTTGATTACGGTCTTTTTGATGCGTAATATCTCACTCGAGGAGTTGGATGGTTTCCGCTCGGGTCTTTTGGAGTTGGCGCAACCTCTTGATTTTGGTACTCATGACTATATTGACATTGTGGGTACGGGGGGCGATGGCAAGGATACTTTCAATGTTAGTAGTTGTGCTTCGGTTGTGGTGGCTTCGGCTGGTTATAAGGTGGTCAAGCATGGTAACTATGCGGCCTCTTCGGTTAGTGGTGCTAGTAATGTGATGGAGAATCATGGGGTTCGCTTTAGCAATGATAATGACCTTTTGCGTCGCTCTTTAGATGAGTCTAATTTGGTCTATCTTCATGCTCCAGTTTTCAATTCGGCTATGCGGGCTGTGGCTGAGGTTCGTCGTAACCTTGGTATTCGTAGCTTTTTTAATATGTTGGGACCTATGATTAATCCGGCTTCTCCTCGTTACCAACTCTTGGGGGTTTATAATTTGGCTATGCAGCGTTTGTATTGTTATATGTTCCAGAAGTATGGCAAGGAGTTCTCTGTGGTTCACTCTTTGGATGGCTATGATGAGATCTCTTTGACTTCGGCTTTTCGGGTCTCTTCGACTTCGGGCGAGAAGATCTATCAGCCTGAGGATCTGGGTTTTGAGCGTTGTGCTCAGAGTGCTCTTTATGGTGGGGCTACGACCGATGAGGCGGCTCGTATCTTTAGTTCGGTTTTGGATGGAAGTTCGACCGTGGCTCAACGAGATTGTGTGGTGGCTAATGCTGGTTTTGCTATCAATGTGATTGAGGCTGAAAAATCTATCGAAGAGTGTTTGGCGATTGCTCGTGAGGCGATCTCTAGTGGTCGTGCTTTGCAGACTTTCAAACGCTTTGTGGCTATTAACTCTTAACAATTCGATAGCAATGGAAGATATACTTAAAAAAATTGTGGCGGATAAACGCTCTGAACTTTCGACTACGGATTTTGGCGATGTTCGCTCTCAGGCTTTCTCTTGCTCTCGTCCGGTGATCTCTATGTCGGAGGCTTTGCGCTCTAGCTCTAGTGGAATTATTGCTGAGTTCAAGCGTCGTAGCCCTTCTAAGGGTTGGATCTTTGAGGGGGCTGATCCTCGGGAGGTTGTTTCGGGCTATTCTCGGGTTGGGGCGGCGGCTTGTTCGGTGCTTACTAATGAGAAATATTTTGGGGGCTCTTTGGCTGACCTTCGCTTGGCACGATCGGTGGCGGGTGATATGCCTTTGCTTCGTAAGGAGTTTATTGTCGATGAGCGTCAGATCTATGAGGCTCGGGTTTCGGGGGCGGATGCTGTGCTTTTGATTGCTTCTTGTCTTTCTAGGGCAGAGTGCTCTTATTTGGCTGAGGTGGCTCATAGCGTGGGTTTGGAGGTTCTTTTGGAGATTCATACCCAGGCGGAACTCGATTATGTGGACGTAAATATTGATATGTTGGGGGTTAATAATCGCAACCTTGGGACTTTCCATACCGATCTGAATAACTCTTTTGCTTTGGCTCAGAAGATGCGTGAGAGGGCTCAGGATATTACTTTGGTCTCGGAGAGTGGTATTGATGGTGCTCAGACTATTATGCAACTTCGTGCGGCAGGTTTTCGAGGCTTTTTGATTGGCGAAACTTTTATGAAAACGGGTGATCCTTCTGGGGCTCTCCAATCGGTAATATCTCAGCTATGTTAGTCAAAGTTTGTGGTATGCGTGAGCCTCAGAACGCTTTGGATGTTTGCTCTTTGGGGGTTGATATGATGGGATTTATTTTCTTTGATCGTTCACCTCGTTTTGTTGACTCGGTGGCTCCTTCGACCGTAGGGGGAGTGGCTCGGGTTGGGGTTTTTGTCGATGAATCTTTGGGTTCTATTTTGGCTTTGGCTGGGCGTAATGGGTTGACTCATATTCAGCTTCATGGGGCGGAGTCGGCGGAGCTTTGTTTGGCTCTTCGTGACGAGGGTTTTGTGGTGATGAAGGCGATTTCGATCTCCAATGGCTTGGATTTGCAGAAAACATCGGATTATCTGGGATGTGTCGATATGTTTGTATTTGATACCAAATGTTCGGGTTATGGCGGATCGGGCAAACGATTCGACTGGTCGCTGCTCGATCAATATACCCTAGATACTCCATTTCTTTTGAGTGGCGGAATCGACCACACGATGGCTCATGAGATCCTGTCGATTACCCACCCAAGACTCTTAGGAGTCGACCTTAATAGCCGTTTTGAAAGCTCTGCGGCTCTGAAAAATATTGAACAATTAAAACAATTTATAACTCAAATAAATGATAATGAATAGAATAGATAAACTCTTTGCCCAGAAATCTTCGGATATTCTTTCGGTCTACTATCCAGCAGGATTTCCCTCTCTCGATGATACGATGACCGTACTCTCGGAGCTTCAAGCCTCGGGCGTAGATATGGTCGAGTTGGGGATTCCTTTTTCGGATCCTATGGCCGATGGGGTGGTGATCCAAGAGGCTGCTACTGCTGCTTTGAGCAATGGTATCTCTTTGA
>JAWXTL010000127.1:0-5059 GCA_044433565.1 Rikenellaceae bacterium
AAGTAAACATCACAAGTATCACAGTCGATGGTCCCGAAGTGGTATTGATGGATAACGACGGAGACGGAATAGTAGACATCATGGCAGTTGACACCAATAACGATATGCTACTTAGCGAAGATGAAATGGTGGATGTTTCGCAAGATGGTTTTGCAATAGCCGATGCCGACAGTGTTGAACAATATCTCAGCTCAGCAGGTGGCGAACAAGAGAGTTATGCAATGCACAACGACTCGCAGAATGACTACACAGCCGAGTTGGATACCAATTCAAACGAAGATTATTATCAATTCGAGGAGGATGACCTAGTGGCTAGTGCAAGTGATGACGACTACTATATGAGCGAGGGTAGCTATACCATAGACAACAGTCTGGCGGATTACAACAACCAAGCTAATGTAAACGATTTTATGTCATAGATCATGAAAAAGAACAAAAAAACAGACTCTTCATGGAAGAGAATTTCGATTGGTGGTATTTCGGGAATCCTTTTTGGGGCTGCTGCCACTTTTGCTAAGGCATCACCATCGTTAGCAGCGAGTCCAAATATTACACCGATTGATCCTTTGGTGGACGATCATAGTGACCAAGAGGAGGACTATGCGACAATGAACGAAGCAGTGGATCAAGATAATAGTTACATTCAAGAAGAGGAGGTGGAAGTACAGACCACTCAGCAAATACCTCTAGCGGTTATCGACCAAAACAGCTCATTCTCTGAGGCTTTTGCCGAAGCACGTGAGCAGGTGGGTAGCGGTGGCGTTTTCCAATGGCAAGGGGCATTTTACAGCACCTACTATGCCGAAGAATGGGAAGAGTTGACCCCCGAGGAGCAGAATCAAATATCAAATCACTACGGCTATGCACTAGACGAGCAAGACGACCAAAGCTACACAGCCCAAAGTGGTCAAAACGCAATGGATGATGATGTTGTGGTAGAGGCGGCAACAAGTGGAGCAGGATTTTCGGGAGAAGCCAACGAGGAGTACTACGCCCAAGAATACGATACAGCCGACAAAAATGGTGTCGATGTACAAATACTAGAGGTCTCGACAATAGATACCGAAGATGGGGCAATGAACCTAGCATACGCCGAGGTGGACGGAGAACAAATAATGATACTAGATGTCGACAACGATGGAGTATTCGACCTAGTGGGGGGAGATTACAACGGAGATGGCGAGGTGTCCGACAACGAAATAGAAGATATATCGTCCGAGGGATTATTGGTCGATGATCTACGTGAGATGTCTCAAGGTTTAGATATATTTAGCGGAGGATGTTGCAGCTCAGAAGGAGGATGTTGTGGGAACAACTCCTATCAGGAGCCAGATCAGCAGTCGAACTATGACGAAGAGGATCTATCATACGCCTCTGCCCAACAGTTAGGAATAGATCCAAACCTCCCAGACTACGCAAACTAACCGCCAAAGTGCAAAGGTAAATCAGAGTGTCAAAAAAAGTAAAGTTAAGAAGAGAACCCCAAAGTAACATATAAAACCCTAAAGCATATCTAACAATGAAAAAGTTCTTATCGCTAATCATAACCATACTGCTTAGTGTTACGCTAAATGCTCAAAACATCTATCTAGTAGCAGTAGGTGTGGCCGACTACCCCGGCACAGATTCTGACCTAAGCTATACAGTCAAAGATGCGCAACTAATAAAATCACTATTCGAGAAAAACAAAAATGCCAAAAGTGTGCTACTAACCAACTCACAAGCCACAAAAACCAACCTGCTCCGGCAGATGCAGATAACCTTTGCCAATGCCAAAGCCGAAGATATTGTGGTGCTATTCTTTAGTGGGCACGGATACGAAGGAGGCCTATGCACCTATGGCGACTATACATCATACGAAGAGATAAAAAAAGTTATCTCGAAGAGCAAAGCAATGAACAAAGTGATCTTCGCCGATGCATGTTACTCGGGGACACTAAGAGAAACCCAAAACACATCGGCAAACTCAGCCCCAATCAAAGATCTAAACGTACTGCTATTCCTCTCCTCTCGTAGCAATGAAACCTCGCTAGAGAGCAGCAGTGTAGGTAATGGATTCTTTACGACATTCCTAAACCGTGGGCTAAGAGGAAATGCCGACTCAAACAAAGATCGAATAATAACGGCCAAAGAACTATTTATGTTCGTCAACCAAGGAGTAGTAAACTACTCAAAAGGAAAGCAACACCCCGTAATGTGGGGGCGATTTGAAGACGATATGCCAGTAATGGTATGGTAGAAAGAGTCACAAACAAAGAGATAATATCTAAATACATATATAAACTAAAACTAGATAATGAAAAAGGAATCATTAAGAATAAAATGTCCAAATTGTAGCGCAATACTCACCATCAAATATATCCCCGCAATAGAGAGCAAAAGCATAAACTGCCCTGTATGTAAAACAACAAACAAATATCAAGCATACCGATCGCTCGAAGAGAAAGCAGCACCAGATAAGTCAAAAGAGCAAAACCAAATAGGTCAGTTGCAACTTCTCAACACCGAGTTTATCTATCAGCTAAAGGAGGGGCTAAATGTCATAGGACGAAAAGCCAAAACCTCGATGGCCAATATTCAGATAGATAGTTCCGATCGGACAATGAGTCGATCGCACGTAATCGTGGATGTATGTCGTTTTACAAATAACCATCTGCACTATATATCAAACTCAAACAATACCAATCCAACTTTTATAAACGGGATATTAATCGAGGCAGGAGACAAGATGGTACTCAAAGGAGGTGAAATCATCAAAATGGGTAATGTACTTGTGAAATTTGTTCTTGACAGTGATAACGAAACAGAATATTAAAGCCAAAGCATCCATCAAATAAGCCATGAAACTGCAACTAGCACAACCACTAGCAATACACGAGCTAGGTAAGCGTTCAAATCAACAAGATAGTATCTTTCCGCCGTTAAACAAAGCAACTGCCGACGACAGATTGTTTATTGTATGCGACGGGATGGGAGGTCATGCGCATGGCGAGGTGGCTAGTGCGACAGTATGCAGTGCTTTGAGCCAAGAGCTTCTCGGGGGGCATGGGAATCTGGATAGTGAAGATTTTACAAAGGCATTATACGCAGTATATGATGTACTAGACAAGCTAGATGACGGATCTCCAAAAAAGATGGGGACAACAATGACCTGCATTAAGTTCCAAGACGGTGAGGCACTCTTAGCCCATATCGGAGATAGCCGAATCTATCACATACGCCCCAAAGAGCGACAAATACTCTATAAATCACGGGATCATTCGCTAGTGAATGACCTCTATGCAGTGGGAGAAATCACCCTAGAGCAGATGAAAACCTTTCCGCAGAGAAATATTATCACCCGTGCCATGCAACCCAATCAACAGGTGCGCAAAACAGCAGACATTCACATAAGCGAGGATATTCAAGCAGGAGATTACTTCTTTATGTGCACCGATGGAATATTAGAGCAACTCGAAGATGAGCACCTATTGAACATCCTAGGCGACAATAAAACCTCGGACAAACAAAAGATCAAAATCCTAGAGCGGGTAACCCAAGATAACCGAGACAACCATTCGGCCTATCTGATCAGAGTAGAACAAAAAAAAGAGACCATCCCCCACTCCACCAAACACAAGCAAGGTCGAGCAAAATCATCACCTCTAAAAATAATACTAATCACGCTAGTTACAATAGCAGCACTCGTGGCGATATATCACGCCTACACACAATTCTTATAGAAATATTAAAAAGATAAAAATACGAAAAATTATGCAATTAGAAAAAGGTACTCAACTCCAAGATGGCAAGTATGTAGTAATCAAAGACCTTGGGCAAGGGGGCTTTGGTATCACATATATTGCCGAGCAGGTGGCACTCTCTCGCAAAGTGGCCATCAAAGAATTCTTCTTAAAGAAGATATGTAGTCGTGATTCGGGCACTTCTCGTGTTACTGTTCCCGCTTCGGACAACACCTCGGATGTGGAATTATTCAAACGTAAGTTTATCAAAGAGGCTCGAAACCTTTCGAGACTCGACCATCCAAATATTATCCGTGTGTATGACTGTTTTGAAGAGAACGACACGGTCTATTATGTTATGGAATTGGTTACAGGAGGGTCGCTCAATGATTATCTCGAAAACTCGGGGGGTAGACTCACCGAAGATGAGGCTCTAGGGTGTATCAAAAGTATTGCCAAGGCATTGGAATATCTCCACCAGCAAAGCATGAACCATCTGGACGTAAAGCCCGATAATGTCTTGCGCAGAGAAAACGGAGAATTGGTGTTGATTGACTTTGGTCTTACCAAGACCTACGACACGACGGGAAGTGAGACTAGCTCTACGCCTGTGGGTCGCAGCCCTGGTTATGCACCACTTGAGCAGTACAACCCTGGAGGTGTTAGTAGTTTCACGCCACAGACCGATGTCTACTCGCTGGGGGCAACACTCTACAAATTGCTAACAGGTACAACACCTCCCGAGGCAAGTGTAATACTCAACAGCGGATTGCCACCAATGAATGCCGATGTGTCACCAAATGTGATCCAAGCAATCAATATAGCGATGTCACCAATGTGCAAAAATCGCCCAAGCAGCGTCGGTGAGTTTATTGCACTCCTTGATTCGTCTGCCGAGACCCAAATGCAAGAGATAGGGGATGATCTAATGGAAGACGAAGCGACCATCATGCCAACCATGCCAAGTCAATCGACAACACAAGAGGAGTCGAGCGCAAAAGAGGTAGCAGAGGCTCCAAAAGTGGAGGTCTCAAAAGAGCCAACAAACAAACCAACAACACCACCAGCCATGCCCGAGTACAACAGCAAAAAAATATTGCTTATTGTCGTGCTGGTATTTGCACTGGTGATAGTGATTATATTGGCAACCCAATGTGGTGGTGACAAATCTGGTAACGACCCACAAACCACAACAACCACAAGCCAAAGTGATATATCTGCTCTAATCACAAAAGTAGAGTCGGCATATGATGAGTATAAGAAAGGCGAAAAAGGGTTATTGATTAACGTCGATTTCACAGCCTATAACATGAAGTCTCAGAGCGTTATATGCTTAG
>JAWXTL010000128.1:0-5041 GCA_044433565.1 Rikenellaceae bacterium
AAGAGGTAGGTGAGCAAGGCTATGATGGCAAAAAAGCTTACCCCAGGTATTAGGATCTCTCTTTGAAGTAGATTTATTCGCTGTTTGATGGCTGTGATGGTTATGGCTGTTAGGGTCGAAATACCTGTGGCTATCATTATTGGCACAAAGACATCGGCAGGATTTTCGGCTCCCATTTGTGCCCTATACATCATTACTGTTACGGGTAGGAGGGTTAGCCCCGATGCGTTTATCATCAGGAACATAATCATCGAATTACTTGCCTCGTTTTTCTTGGGGTTTATTGTTTGCAGTTGCTGCATGACGTTTAGTCCTATGGGGGTTGCTGCATTGTCTAGCCCCAAGAGGTTTGCCGAGAAATTCATGAACATTGCTCCTGTTACAGGGTGGTTTTTGGGAATCTCGGGGAAGAGTTTGCCAAATAGGGGTGCTGCTCGCTTGGCCAATAGGTTTACTACCCCTGCCGTTTCTCCTATTTTTAGAATCCCTAGCCATAGGCATAGTACCCCTGTTAGACCTATCGAGATCTCGAATCCTAGCTTTGCGTAGGTAAATGTCGATTCGACCATTGCCGAGAATAGATCACCTGTGCCTGTAACGAGCGAACTGATTGCTGCTACCACAAATGCCACTATGAAGAATGCGCTCCAGATATAATTTAGTACCATGTGCCTTGGGTTTTTTAGTGTTTAGAATTTTTGGCTAGGACTCTTAGGATGTTCCCTCCCATTATCTTTGCTATATTTTGGGGTGAGTGCCCTTTTTTGAGCAGCTCTACCGATAGGTTTATAAAACAATTTGCCCCCTCGAAGCCAATTATTCCTCCTCCTCCGTCAAAGTCCGAGCCCACTCCTACGGCATCATATCCCACTAGTGATATTATGTGTTCGAGGTGTGCTACTAGATCGCTGATTGTGGCATCTCCCTCTTTTTTGAGAAATCCTTCGTAACCACACACTTGTACTACTCCCCCCGAGGCTGCAATTGCACTTATGGCTTGGTCTGATAGGTTTCGTGGGTGGTCGCATAGGGCTTTGCACGATGAGTGCGAGGCTATGATTGGCTGTTGGCTGAGTCGCAGGGCGTCCCATGTGCTTTTTTCGCTCGAATGCGATATGTCTATTGTGATCCCAAGGGAGTTCATTCTTTCGATCACCTCTTCGCCAAAGCGACTCACTCCGTTATGTTCTATCTCACCTGTTGCCGAGTCGCATATATCATTTGTGCCATTGTGCACTAGGGTGACGTAGACCACCCCCTCTTCTTTTAGACGATCTATATTCGATATATCGTCTGCTATTGCTAGTGCGTTTTCGACCCCTAGCATTACGCTTTTCTGGGCGTTGGCTTTTGCCTCAATAATATCTTCTACACCTCGGGCTATGGTGATCTTCCCTTCGCTCGAACGGATGTCTTCTTTGAATCTTTTGAGTATCGAGAATGTTTTGTCAGGAGCTTCTGATTTTGGGGTGCTTTGGGGTATGTATGCCACTGTTATTGTTGCATCTAGTCCCCCTTCTCTCATCTTTACTAGGTCGACTTGTGCTGTGCTGCCTCGTGTTGCAAAGTCAAATCCCCCTTGCTCGTACAACATTGGTGTGTCGCAATGCGAATCGACGATTGGATTTAACGTGTGTATCTGTTTTGCTTGGCGGTAGAGATCTGCCTCCCCGACAAAAAACGAGAATAGTTTTTGCATGGCACTCGATTTACCTGTTGTTGCTAGGTTTTCGGGGTGACACTGCATGGCGATTATTCTTTTGTTGGGATAACCCTCGATTGCCTCTACGACTCCATCTTCTGATCGGGCTGTCACCTTTAGCGATGGAGCTATGCGATCTATTGCTTGATGATGACGAGAGTTTACACCTATCCGGGTTTCGCCTATGATCTGATGCAGAAGAGACCCTTCGACAATTTGTATTTGGTGCGTTGGTTGATCTTTGTTGGTGAGGATTGAGTGCTCTAGTGGCTTTTGGGGGTATAGCGATGGAAGGTCTTGATATAGCGATCCTCCGAGTGCTACATTTAGTAGTTGGCACCCTCGGCAAATACCGAGTATGGGTGTTGCGTGGTCTATTGCCACTCTGAGCAACATAAATTCGTAGAGGTCTCTCTGTTTACTGATCTCTGTTAGATCGGGGATGTTCTCTTGGTCGAAATACCTTGCATCAATATCAGCTCCTCCGCTCAATAATAATCCATCGACGGATCCCATTAGCGAAATTAGAGCCTCGGCATTGCAATTGGCAGGGATGATGATTGGCACTGCCCCTGCATCTATTATTGCTTGGGAATAGGCAAAATGTAGGGCTGAATTTTCGTCTATGATATTTGCCGAGATTGCCACTATTGGTCTCTCTTTGATCTTTAGTGACTTATTGTCGTTGAACCCTTTTTCAAAATCGAAAATCATTTTACCTTGGTTTTTTTGTTTCTACTTGGGTATAAAAGTAGTGATTTTTTTGACTATTATATAAATTTTCGGTTGTTTTTTGTTGTGGGATTAGCTGTTGCAATTGAAAAGGTTCTACCCTGAAGATATGGTTCGTTTCTCGGACGGCTGTCGGTGTGTCCCGTGCTATGAAATAGTACGGGGCTCCCGACGGGGGGAGCCGTCCGCCCCGTAGAGATTTTACCTTCTGGCGAAGGCAAAATCTCCGCTATCGCAATTGAAAAGGTTCTACCTGAAGATATGGTTCGTTTCTCGGGCGGCTGTCGGTGTGGCTCGTAAGCCTTCAGGATTACGGGGCTCCCGACGGGGGGAGCCGTCCGCCCCGTAGAGATTTACCTTCTGGTGAAGGCAAATCTCCGCTATCGCAATTGAACCATTCTCCCTCCCAAAAAAAACTTAAAACTCACCCAGATTGAATTAAGCATAGCAATTATCTAAATTTCTTAGCAATTATAAAATATAGTCGAGAGTTGTTCGTCTACAAAAATGAGAAGCAATGTTGCCAATCACAAAAAAACAAAGAAATGAACTGTTTTCATAAACTCAAATCAAAACTAAAAAAGCCAAGAAAGGTGAAATCGCTAGAAATAATAACCGAGAAATGTGTGGGGTGTCGAAGGTGTATAGAGAAATGCAAAAGAAATGTCTTTGCAATGGAAAATAAAAAAGCCGTAGTAAACAACGTCTCAGCATGTGTAGGTTGTGCAAAATGTGTAGAAAAAATGTGTAACTTTGGTGCTATAAATCTTGTACTAGAATAAAGCAAATAAATCAATGAAACGAATCGTAAAACCAATTATAATCATAGCAATAGTAGCCCTTGCCTCTTTGGTGGTTATGTTACTTTGGAATAGTATTATCCCTTCGGTTGTGGGGTGGGGTGCTTTGAATTACCTAGAAGCAGTTGGGTTGCTGGTGTTGTGTAGAATACTTTTCTCAGGCTCAGTTCCTTTTGGTGCTATTGCCCATAGGCGTGATCTGGGAGACCTCAGAGACCATGTTCGAGGTATGAACAAAGAGCAAAAACGAGAATATATCAGAGCGTATATGTCGAAGGGTGTCGATGGCAACAAATAGAGGCGAGAAAATATTTAGAAGGTATTCCTCTGCTCTTGGTGGTTTTATCAGAAAGCACCTATCCTCTCGTGGGGAGTCGGAGGATCTGTTGCAAGAGCTATTTTATAAGTTTCTTGTGGCAGATGGGCACGATAATCGGGTAGAAGATGTCTCTTCTTGGCTCTATCGTGTGGCACGTAATATGCTTGTTGATCGTTCACGTAAAAAGAAAGAAGAGCCAATGCCTTATCTTGGTGATCAAGAGGGCGGTGAAATTTCGTTAGCCGAACTGATATTGTGTGATGGGGTGACTCCCGAGAGCGAGTTGGTGAGAACTATTATCCGAGAGGAGCTTCTTGCGGCTCTCGAACGGTTGCCAATTGAGCAACGTATGGTGTTTGAGTTGAATGAATTGCAGGGCGTTGAATTTAAGGAGATTTCTCTGGCTACGGGGATTCCCATAAATACCCTGATCTCTCGCAAACGTTATGCTGTGCTGCATCTGCGAAAAAGTTTGGAGAGTCTGCTTTAAACGATTGTATATAATAAGTATAAAACAGATCTCAGATGACACCGTTTCTTGCAATGTTTAATAGTAAATCGCTATCTTGTTTGCGACGTAAGTGAAACAAGATAGAAATTAGTTGGAAAAAGTATTTGTTTATCCAAAAAGAATGCTGTAAATTTGTTCTGATTTACTGTGGTAGTAATTTCAAAATAGTATTCATTTAATAATACAATTAAACATAACAATATAATGCAAGATAAATTTGAAGACCGCCATATTGGCATAGACGATACTCAACTCTCCCAGATGCTTTCGGTGATTGGCGTAGATAGTGTCGATACACTTATTGATCAAGTAATCCCCTCTCATATTCGCATTGAGGGAGATCTTGGTTTGGCTCCTGCCATGAGTGAGTGGGAGTTCAGTTTGCATATTAAGGCTTTGGCCTCTAAAAACAGGCTCTATCGGTCGTTGATTGGTATGGGCTATTATGGCACTGCGGTTTTGGCTCCTGTGATTCGTAATATCTTTGAGAACCCTGCTTGGTACACATCCTATACTCCTTATCAGGCCGAGATTTCTCAGGGGCGATTAGAGGCTCTTTTGAATTTCCAGACTATGGTTATTTCTCTTACGGGGATGAGCATTAGTAACTGTTCTTTGTTGGACGAGGCTACGGCGGCGGCCGAGGCTATGCATATGATGTTTGCTTCTCGCTCTCGTGGGGCGATCAAAGAGGGGCGTAATGTTTTGTTTGTCGATCAGAATATTTTCCCTCAGACTCTTGATCTTTTGCTTACTCGTTCTGAGCCTTTGGGTATTGAGTTGGTGGTTGATAATTTTGATGAGTATGAGTTCTCGGGGATGGAGTTTGGGGCTATTGTTCAGTATCCAGCTTCGGATGGGGCGGTTCGGGATTATCGCTCTTTTGCTGGGGCTTGTCATTCGGCAGGGGTTCTTTTGACTGCTTGTTGCGATATTCTATCTTTGGCTTTGTTGGAGGCTCCAGCCACTTGGGGGGC
>JAWXTL010000129.1:0-5021 GCA_044433565.1 Rikenellaceae bacterium
ACACTCCAATGGAAACACCAAACAGGAGCACCTTGTTTTGCAACACCGGCCATCTCGGGCAATGCAATGTATGCCACCGATTTTGCAGGTAACGTATATTGTTTTACAACAGAAAAATAATTCTCAAAGGGATCGTTCATGATAAAATAGTCGTTTCTCGGACGGCTGTTGGGCAACACGTACTATGCCCGGGGCTCCCGACGGGGAGAGCAGTCCGCCCCGTAGAGAATTTCCACGAGGGAAATTCTCCGCTATCGCATCCTAGACCATTTTGTCGTGAGCACCTTTTTTAAAAAAAACAAAATGAAAAGAACACTTCTAACACTAGTAGCCATTCTCTCGCTAACTACAACTACAAAAGCTCAAGAGGCAGATAGTATCCGCATCATGAGCTACAACATCTGGAACGGATTTACCGAAGCCCAAAACAAAAGGGATCTATTTATCGACTTTATAACAGCCAAAGACCCTGAGATCCTAGGTTACCAAGAGCTTTGCACGTTCAAACAAGCCGACCTTGAAGCCCTAGCCCAAGAGATTGGTCACCCTTATGCCATTATCTGCAAAGAGGGTGGTTACCCTGTGGGTATCAGCTCAAAAGAGCCTATCACCTTGATCGAAAAAAGAATCGACGGCTATGGTCACGGAATGCTTCACGTTCAGACCTATGGACTAGATGTGATAGTCACCCACCTTAACCCTCACAAAGCAAGTGAACGCCAAAAGCAGGTGAAAAACATTACGGACTATATGCAAGATGCAGGACTTTCCGATAATGTGGTGGTTATGGGTGATATGAATGCTCACAGCCCAATGGATGCAGATCAGTTGGAGCTAACAGCAAAAACCCATCCCGAAAGAACAAGAGGAGGACTAGGTGATGATAATTATGACTATTCGGTAATAGCCAAATACCTTGCCTATCCACTAATTGACGTATATCCAAAATATGTCGAGGCAGCATATCGTGAGACCTACCCAACACTAGTATTCTCGACAACCGAAGCCGAAAGAACAAGACGTTACACTAATCGTATCGACTTCTTGTTGATAGCTCCAAACCTAGAAGAGGCGGTCTATAACGCTACGATCCACAACCACGGACGTGCAGACTATATCTCTGACCACTACCCTATCTCGATAGATATGGTACTCAAAAAATAAACACTCATGAAAATTCTACTGCCACTACTAGCCACGATCGCCCTACTATCGAGCTGCTGCAACCAAAAGCAAGATCAAAAGATAGTAGATAATATCTCGATCAGAGAGACCTCGACCAATGGTCTGAAGGTTGACTACTATATGAATGGTCTGGAAAAAGAGACGAACATAATCTTTATCAGCGACTGCCACATAACAGTCGAAGACCAGAGAGGAGCTGAGTTTTATCAATACTCCAAAAGAATGGGAGGCTGGGCTGTCGAAGCTGAAAACTACGGCACATCGAACGGAAGAGAGCAACAACTGCTTCAATCAATCGAAAAAGCGAAGGAAAATAACGCCGATCTAGTGATCCTAGCAGGTGATATTATCAACTTCCCAAGCGAGGCATCGGTGGAGCTAATCAAAAAGATCATGGACGAATCTGGGCTAACATGGGTCTACATTGCAGGAAATCATGATTGGCACTACGAAGGAATGGAGGGCACAGCAACCGATCTTCGTGCTTCGTGGGTCGAGCAAAGGCTAACACCGCTCTATCAAGGCGAAAATTCGATGTATAGCTCACGAATTATCAACGGAATTAACTTCGTTGTGATCGACAACTCAACAAACGAGGTAAGCCAAGAACAACTAGACTTTTTCAAAAAGCAAACCCAGAAAAGTGAACCAATAATCCTTTCGATGCACATTCCGCTCTATACAAACGAGCAGCAAGATCCCGGTAACTTTGGTTGCGGACACCCAAAATGGAATGCCCAAAACGACGACTACTACCAAATCGAAAGACGTAAGCCATGGAGAGAGTCGGGGCACACAGCTACCACCCTAGAGTTTAGAGAGGTGGCATTCAACACCCCGACACTACTGGGTATTCTGGCCGGTCACACACACCTAAGAGAGGTGGATTTCTATAACGGAGTGCCACAAATGGTCAATGGTGCAAACTTCGATGGTAGCGACATCACAGTGCATTTTCACCCAGCAAAATAATTTCAAACAAATTGCAGAAAATGAGAAAACAACCATGCCCACAATGCCACATACCAAGTATGTATATCAAAAATAGCCACGATCAGAGGCGTTTGGTTTATGTCAATGAGTTGGGGGAGGTTTTCCCGAGGAACGCAGAGGAGTCTCTCGATGGTTATGATACTCAAACGGTCTATTGCCTAGGTTGCTCGTGGAGCGGTAGCCCTAAACGACTCGCTAGGCGATAATAATAACAGTGCACAAAAAAGGTTCTCAACTATTGAAGTTGAGAACCTTTTTTATGGTCAGAAGATTTCGGGGAGTAAAGTATCTTACAATTTTAAGCATAGGAATTTCCAATTGCGATAGCGGAGATTTTGCCTTCGCCAGAAGGTAAAATCTCTACGGGGCGGACGGCTCCCCCCGCCCCTGAGCCCCGTACTATTTCATAGCACGGGTCACACCGACAGCCGTCCGAGAACAATCCCTATCTTCGAGAATAGAAACTCTTCGATTGCGATAATTCCGCCCAACAACTAAGCCAAAGCAGCCCCCAAAGCCCCAATAATCTGAGGATCATCAGGAGTAATAACCTCAATCGAAAGTGCACGAGAAAGCAATTCCCGAACACCACAATTCTGAGCCACACCCCCAACAAAAACAATAGAATCACCTACCAAACCCACTCGCTTAATCAACAAAACAGCACGAGAGACTACACTCTGCAAAATAGCACAAGCCACATCCTCACGTCGTGATCCACGTGCCAACAAAGAGACAACCTCGGATTCGGCAAAAACAGTACACATCGAATTGATCTTCTCAACCTTTGTAGACTCCAATGCACGTTCACCAAACTCCCCCAACGAATAAGCCAAAGCCATAGCCATAACCTCAAGAAAACGACCCGTACCAGCAGCACATTTATCGTTCATCTCGAACTTACTAAGCGACCCATCTGCGCCCAACGAAATAGATTTGGTGTCCTGACCGCCAATATCCAAAATATTACGACACTCAGGATACAACCTACGAACGCCCAAAGCAAAAGCCTTGATCTCGCTAATCACTCGTACATTCTCGAAATGCTCGGCAACCAAATGGCGACCATAGCCCGTAGCAACCATCATATCATAGTCAACACCATCGAGTATCTTGCGACAATCTTCGAGAGTATTGAACGAATTTTCCATCTTTCGGGTTGTCACCACCTCACCCTCACGCATCACCACCATCTTGATGGTTCGTGAACCAACATCTAATCCTACTTGAGTCATTGATCTCTATTTTGTGATACGTTCGCCAAAGGCTTCGACTCTTGTTTTTAGCTGCCCCATATCCTCTTGACTATAATCGGTCTCGATTGATAGTGCCGCAACACCACGAGCCTCTAACTCCCTCTCGATCGACATAGATTCGTGACCATACGGTTGGCAACATTGCAGTGTATATTGGATCACACCATCAGCATTATATTTTTCGACCATCTCGGTGATATGGTCAAAACGCTCCTGATTAGGTGAGAAAATAGCGCAATCGACCTTGAAATAGCGATCTACAATACCCTCTAGCATCGCCTCAAGCGACTCTGCATTATATTCCACAAGATTACGTGTTCCACGCTCACCTGTACAAGTCTCTTCGCCTACGATAACAATCGACGAGGTCTCAATAATCGACGGCACTTTCCAGTTTGGCACCGCCATTGGGCAACCCGAAATAACAATACGTGGAGTACCTTTTGGTGCAACACCAACTTGGTCGGCAACACGTTGTTCCAATTCATCGCAAAGAGTATTAACAGCCGTTGTAAAACGAGTTGGATCATCCAAGAAAGCGATCTGATTAATCAACAAAACATCCAATCCCGAGATAGGACATGGATCTGCTTTGCGAAGATCTGCCAAACGAAGAAGAGCCGTACGACGCTTATTTATTATCTCGATTGCCGCTTTTAGTTTTTCGGCTGTGATAGTATTACCTGTTAGTTGCTCTAGTTTTTCTTTGAAGCGGTTGTATTCCCCCGCTAGGAGTGCTTTACCCTCTTTGGTCTTCACCTGAGGTAGATCTAGCACATACATTTCGTTTTTGACCAAAGTAGCATATTGCTCAAAAGATTTTTTCTTACCGTCGCAAGTGTTTTCGCCGACTATCATATCCGATACTTCAATAAATGGACATACTTTCGAGAGGTTAAAACCAAAAGCCGATTTGATAAGTGCACAGGTGTTACGTGGCACATAGTGCTCTGCCTTGTCGAAGCCCATTTCGGCTCCAGCACATAGCCCTACTTGGATTGCATTGGCAGCGATTACCAATTCTTCTGGTACAAATACGCAGAATGTACCGACCACTTTGCGACCCTCTTGTTGAGCTTCCATTAGCTCGTGGGTACGCTTACCGTGTAGGTCGCTCATAAATAGATCGAAATAGTCCATTCTCTCAGGACGATTTTTTTGTGACATGTAGATGCCACCATAGACACCACCAACAAATTCAAGCACCATATTGTGCAAGTCGATGTCCATACCTAGTTTTTTCCAGGCAAGTAGATTGTCTTTCATAGATTTGAAAAGCCATTTTTGAGTATTTCTAATTTCGGTCTGGACTCTCTCTTTGTTTGGGCTATAAATCTGCCTTTGGGAGTTTGACGGTTGAATTATCTATACTCAGGGTTACATAAATAGTGAGTTGTTTGAATCAAAGGTATATAATTTATTTTTAAATAGGCTAATATTTGGTTGAATTTTTTATTTGGGGATAAAACCTTCGGGTCGTTCTAATGAAGAATAAACCCCTTGGAAGGGGTTTATTCTGGACAAAAGTTTTTGGCCGGCTGGGCGTTTTTTCAAAAAGCCTCCACAGTTCCTTGTGATTGAGCTATG
>JAWXTL010000130.1:0-4999 GCA_044433565.1 Rikenellaceae bacterium
CAGATGATTGATAGTGATTATGGTAATAAGATTCCAGCGATCAATGTTGAACGTTGTATTGGCTGTGGGGCTTGTGAATATGTCTGCCCTGCTGCTCCATATAGTGCTATATATGTCGAGGGAAATAGCCGTCACCGTGAAATTTAATTAAGTATATTTAAGAAGATTATCGAAATGAAAAAGAATATAGATAGAAGAGAATTTCTGAAAATAGTGGGAATTAGTGCTGCAACGGTTGGCGTGGCATCTACGATGGGTTGTGGCGGTGGTGGTGCTGCGGGATCTCGTGGTGGCTCTGCTATGGGCGAAGTTCCAAAGGATAAGATGACCCACAAGAAGATTGCGGGAACAGATGATGGGGTCTCGATTTTGGGATATGGTGGTATGCGTTGGCCTACGCTCGAAACTCCTGTTCGGGGTGAGAATGTGATAGATCAAGATGCGGTGAATAAGTTGGTGGATTATGCTATTGAGCATGGTGTTACCTATTTTGATTCGGCTCCGATCTATTGCCAAGGGTGGAGTGAAGAGACTATGGGTAATGCCCTTAGTCGTCATCCTCGTGACTCTTATTATATTGCTACGAAGATGTCTAATTATCGTGATTTTGCTTATGATTCGGCTGTCGAGATGTATCAAAACTCTTTGAAGAAGCTTCAGGTTGACTATATTGACTACTATCTTTTGCATAATATTGGTAGTGATATTAATGTTTTTCGCAAGAGGTTTATTGACAATGGGGTTTTGGATTATTTGATCGAGGAGCGTAAGGCTGGTCGTATTCGTCACTTGGGATGGTCTTTCCATGGCTTGGTCGAGAATTTCGATGAGATTTTGTCTTTGCACGAAGATGTGCATTGGGATTTTGTTATGATCCAGTTGAATTATTCTGACTGGCTTCATGCTCAGACTACTTTTGCTCCTAATGTTAATGCCGAGTATCTTTATGGTGAATTAGAGAAACGTAATATTCCTGTGGCGGTGATGGAGCCTTTGTTGGGTGGTCGATTGTCTAACCTTCCGGAATATGTTATTGAGCGTCTGAAAAAGCGTGAGCCAGAGATGAGTGTTGCCTCTTGGGCTTTCCGTTTTGCGGCTACTCGTCCTCAGGTCTTTACGGTGCTTAGTGGTATGGTCTATCAGGAGCATATCGAGGATAATGTTCGCACCTATTCTCCTTTGGTTCCATTGACCTCTGATGAGGATAAATTCTTGGAGGAGACCGCTGCTGTGATTGTTAGTTACCCTACGATTCCTTGCACGGATTGTAAATATTGTATGCCTTGTCCTTATAATTTGGATATTCCTGCTATCTTTACACACTATAACAAGTGTGTTAATGAGGGGTATATTTCTGATAGTCAGACTGATGAGAACTACAAGGAGGCTCGTCGTGCTTATTTGGTGGGCTATGATCGCTCGGTTCCAAAGCTTCGACAAGCCAAAATGTGTATTGGGTGCGAGGAGTGTGTGAGGTATTGTCCTCAGCGGATTGATATTCCTGAGCAACTCAAGAAGATTGATGATTATATCGAGAAACTAAAACAGGGAACACTATAAAGGTAATATGGATATTTTGCAATTGATCGAGCGGTTACATCATGGTGCGCACAGCTTGGTGGTGGCTCAGGGTTCTGAGTTTCGCTGCTTCGATGGGCGTGGTGTTGGGGATGTGTATGAGCTTTCGATCGGTGAACCTTCCTTTCTCAGGGGCTCTATGTTGGCCGATAAGGTGATTGGGGTGGGGGCGGCCTCTATTATGATCCTTTCGGGGGTTCGTGAGGTCTATGCTGATGTTATTAGCCAGAGGGCTTTGGCTCTTTTGGAGCGTGAGGGTGTTGTGGTGAGCCATGCTCAGGTTGTGCCTTATATTATTAATCGCTTGGGCGATGGGCAGTGCCCCCTAGAGAGCAGGTGTCCCGAGGGGATGACCCTTGCGCAGATCAAAGAGCAGGTCGATCGGTTTGTCGCAGAACAAAGAAATAAAAATTAAGTAAACTTTAAATACCACGAAGAATTATGCAAACTAAAACTCTAAGGCTCTATAATTTGGGCTTTACACAAATCAAAACATATCTATTTGCCTTGGCTTTTGTGCTGGGGAATATTCTTTTGCCTCAGCTTTGCCACCTTATGCCACAAGGAGGACTTATCTTTTTGCCGATCTACTTCTTTACTTTGATTGCTTCGTATAAGTATGGGTTGAAGGTTGGTTTGATGACTGCTGTTTTGTCTCCAGTTGTCAACTACTTGCTTTTTGCTATGCCTTCTTCGGCTGTGCTGGGTTCGATTCTTGTCAAATCTATCTTTTTGGCGGTTGCTGCCTCTTTGGTTGCTTCTCGTTCGGGGAAACTCTCAGTCTATACTCTAGCGTTGGTGGTTCTCTCTTATCAGCTATTTGGCACGGCGGTAGAGTGGATTATGGTTGGGGATTTTGGTCTGGCTATCCAAGATTTTCGTATTGGGATTGCTGGTATGTTGTTGCAGATTGTTGGGGGGTATCTATTTATTAAACATTTAATATACAAATAATTATGATTGATCTATTTTTAATTGCTGGTATTGGTATGCAAGAGATATTGTTGATTCTTTTGGTTGTACTTCTGTTTTTTGGTGGTCGTAAGATCCCTGAGCTTATGAAGGGTTTGGGCAAGGGTGTCAAGAATTTTAAGGATGGTATGAATGGTGTCGAGGATACCAAAGCAGATCAGGAGAAAGATTCAAAGAGTCAATCAAATAACTAACAGGTGGCTGAGTCGCTAGATCAAGATACGGGGGTGACACTCGGAACATTCTGGGATCATCTCGATGCTCTGCGTGGTACGATTATTCGTATCATTGGGGGTATTGTGCTTTTTGCTGTGGTGGCTTTTTTCTTTAAGGATCAGTTGTTTTCGATGGTTTTGGCTCCCCAGAGCGATGATTTTATCACCTATCGTATGGTCGATCGGGTTAGCGAGTCGTTCTTGGAGCTTACTAATGAGTGGCTGGGCGATGACTCTTTGGACGTAGGTGGTGAGGCTCTTTTGGGGGTTGAGCCTTTTCGGGTTAAGTTGATTAGTACTCAGCTTTCGGGGCAGTTTATTACACATATTCAGGTTTCGATCTATGCAGGTCTTTTGGTTGTGTTTCCCTATCTGCTCTATGAGTTGTTTCGTTTTGTCTCACCGGCACTATATAGCAACGAGCGTAGGTATGCTTTGCGGATTGTGAGTAGTAGCTATATTATGTTTATGTTGGGGATGGCTTTGAGCTATTTCTTGATCTTCCCTCTTACGTTTCGTTTTTTGGGGACATATCAGGTGAGTGGGGTGGTCGAGAATCAGATTGTTCTGGACTCCTATATTGGCACCATGATGATGTTGAACCTGATGATGGGGATTGTTTTTGAGATCCCTATTTTGGCTCTTCTTTTTGCCCGTATGGGTTTTATTTCGGCTCAGTTTATGAGTCGGTTTCGTCGTCATGCTATTGTTATTTTGTTGATTATTTCGGCCATTATTACTCCTACTTCTGATGTTGTAACTTTGCTTTTGGTGGCTTTGCCGATGTATTTGCTCTATGAGTTGAGTATTTTGTTGGTTCGGTTGACTGGAAGGTCTCGCCATTGAGTTTTTTTTGTTACCTTTGCTATGTGAGTTTATTGAACTAACCCAACTATAATATAAACCCCTATGCTATGAAATTAAAAATCATTCTACATTGCTTATTGCTAACTGTTTTTGCTCCTTGTTTTGCGCAAGAAATATCCGAATCTAGGATCAAAGAGATTTCGGAATCTTTGCCTAGCCATACAACTGGCTATACTGCCCCGATTGATGATCGCTCTGTGTGGGGTGAGTTGGCAGATGATGCTGCTTTCCAGAAAATTATCACCCAAGGAGAATCTTTGCTTACCAAACCTTTTCCTTTTTGGAATGACTCTTTGATTATGCAATATCCTAAAACGGGCAATCGAGTCACTCCCGATCGTATGATGTCGAATCGGGGCACACGACTTATGATGCTGGTTTATGCCGAGGCTTTGCAAAACCAGGGGCGTTTTTTGAAGGCCATCGACCGTGCTCTGAACGAGATATGTACTCAACCTACGTGGGTTGGGGTGGCGCACGATCGTAATCTCGATAATTTCTGGGGGCGTGAATCTCATGTGGATCTCAATTCGTCGAATATGGCTGACAACCTTGGGCAGACGCTCTATATTTTGGGATCTCGTTTGGATTCGCTGACCATAGCGAGAGTGCGCCATGAGCTTGATCGCAGGGTCTATCAACCTGTGTTGAAATCAATACGCCAGAGAGATTTTCTTTCGGGGAAACACTATTGGTTTGAGGTCAAGAATAATTGGAACTTGGTCTGTTTGGCTGGGGTGACCAATTCGGCATTGGCCGTAATCGAAGATGTCGAGCTGAGAGCCGAGTTTATTGCAGCGGCAGAGCACTATATCCAGTTTGGATTGGATGGCTTTATGGAGGATGGCTATTGTGTTGAGGGGGTGGGGTACTATAATTATGGCTTTACCTTTTTCCTTTACCTTCGTGAGGGGGTCTGTCGTGCAACATCGGGTGCTGTCGAGCTGTTTGAACACCCTAGTATGCAACAAATCGCAACCTATGGTCAGAGGTCAGAGATAATAAATGGCGTGTATCCTGCTATCTCCGACTGCAAATTGGGGAGTGTGCCTTCGCCTTGGATCCAGTGGTATTGCAATCGGGCGTATGGCTGGGATAACAGTTCGATCGACCAAAGGGGCGAAAATTTCTATGGCAATAACCGTAATCTTGATCTGCTAATATCTCGTTTTAGCCACGCTCCATACAATGGTAGCCAAACAACCACTCAGCAGAGCCAAAATCAGCTACGATCATATTTCGACAAGGCTGGGGTCGTCACCTTGCGTCCGCAACCGGCAGAGCGTGACCAAGCCCTAGCCATAACAATCAAAGGGGGGCACAACGGAGAGAGTCACAACCACAATGACGTGGGGTCATATACCATC
>JAWXTL010000131.1:0-4962 GCA_044433565.1 Rikenellaceae bacterium
ATATGCACAATTGCGGCTCCCCTTCTTTGGCTCTCTTGGGCTAGGATTTCCACAGCCGTTGCATTTAGGTTCTTCGCTTGTTCTGGTTCGCTTTCGGCTTTATCTACTGCGGTGTATGCTGCGCAATTGACTATCCAATCTGGACTTTCTCGATCGAGCATTTCAGCTACTGCCTCACGGTTGGTTATATCTAGCTCTTGGTAGTCGGTAAATATAAAACGGTGCTTCACTGTGGGAGCTAACTCTCTTAGTGAAGACCCTAGTTGTCCGTTTGCACCTGTGACGAGTATTGTATGTGGCTTTGTTGCTGCCATAATTGTACTACGTAAAAAATTTCGTTGTTTTTATTTCCAAATGTCATTGGGATTCCATTGACGGAAAGTTGGGTGTTTTTTATCTTTTTGTGAGATGTTTAGGTATTTCTCATCTATGTTGTAACGCTCGAATTGCCAGTCTATTGCCAGAATCGGGTCGTTCCATATAATTCCTGCATCTGATTCTGGGTGGTAGTAGTCTGTGCATTTGTATTGGAGTTCTGTTCCTTTCTCTAGCGAGAGGAACCCGTGGGCGAATTGCTCTGGAATCCAGAACATTCTCATGTTTTCGTCTGATAGCTCAACAGAATGTGATGCTCCGTATGTTCGGCTTCCTGGGCGTAGATCTACTGCTACATCTAGTACGGCTCCGTATGTCACTCTCACTAACTTCCCTTGTGTGTGCTCTCTTTGGAAGTGCAATCCTCTTAGGACTCCTCTCTCGGATGAGCTGTGATTATCTTGTACGAACTCCACGTCAATTCCTATCTCTTGGAAGTCACGTTTGGAGTAGCTTTCCAAGAAGAATCCACGTTTGTCGCCTATTACATTGGGTTCTATTACCAACAATCCCTCTATTGGGGTCTCTATCACATTAAATTTCGCCATATTTTGTGCGTTAATCTATATTTTTCTTTAATTCCACAAAGGTATAAATTTTATCTGGATAATTCTTAGTTTGTTTTCAATGTATAGCTATTTACTCTCTTTTTTTGTTACCTTTGTCGTCGTTATGAATACTATTGAGGTACTATATCAGGACAATCATCTTATTGTGGTTGGCAAATCGTCAGGTGAGTTGGTTCAGCCTGACCCGTCGGGCGAGGCTGCTTTGGAGCAGCGTGTAGCTGAATTTCTTCGTATTCAGGGCAATAAGCCTGGGGCTGCTTTTGTGGGGGTAGTACATCGTATTGATCGTCCTGTTAGTGGGGCGGTGCTTTTTGCTAAGACCTCCAAGGCTTTGGTTCGGCTTAATGAGCAGATGCGTGGTCGGGGGTTTCGTAAGATTTATTGGGCTATTGTCGAGAATTGTCCTTCAGACGAACGTGGTGAGTTGCGCCATTATATTTTGCGTAATGCAAAGAGTAATAAGAGTGTTGCATTGAACTCTAAGAAGGGTGATGCCAAGGAGGCGGTGCTTCGTTATCGGGTTGCGGCTCGTTCTGATCGTTATTATCTTTTGGAGATTGAGTTGCTTACGGGTCGACACCACCAGATTCGTGCTCAGCTTTCGGCTATTGGTTCACCTATTAAGGGTGATTTGAAGTATGGGTCACGTCGTAGTAATTCTGATGGATCTATCTCTTTGCATAGTCGATCTTTATCTTTTGTACATCCTACTACGGGTGTGGATGTTACTGTTTTGGCACCTGTACCTAATGATGGTTTGTGGCGTTTCTTTGAGTCACGTATGAGTGATGGGGGTGGATTATCTCAATAGATAATGTATTATTGTTCTCGGACGGCTGTCGAGAGCGTCCAAGGGTGGTCGGAAGATTGAAAAGATTCTATCCTCGAAGATATGGTATATTCTCGGACGGCTGTCGGTGTGACTCGTAAAGCCATCGGGTTTACGGGGCTCCCGACGGGGGGAGCCGTCCGCCCCGTAGAGATTTTACCTTACGGTAAAATCTCCGCTGTCGCAATTTGGAATATTATCATCCTCGAAGATATGGATTATTCTGGGACGACTGGGTCTTTTCTGGGACTCTTGCTGGGTCATGTGCTACTTTAGTAGTGCAGGGCTTCCGTGGGGGAGTATCCGTCCTGCTGAGAAATTCACGCTATCGCAATTGAAAATACTTCCTCATAATATAAAAAAATTGCCCTGCCTTCACCAAAGAAAACAGAGCAATCAAAATATATACTAAAACCCAAAGTCCTAGTCTTCGATCATGGCCTTATTCATCAAATGTAAAACCTTCGAAATCTCAACAAAAGAAGCCCCACGTGAAGCCCCAAACGATCCACCAATCACAATAACCATATCCTCATTCTCTAGCTTGTGCTGATCCTCCAACTTCTGCAACATCTGGAAAGAGAAACGATCATGAATAATCGAAGGCTCACCATAATAAGCAGCAATACCAAAAGACAAAGCCAACTCACGAGCAACATGTTTGCGATAACACAAAGCATATACAGGCTTAGTAGCACGATAAGCCGACAAATAACGAGCCGTACGACCCGACAAAGTATCGGTGATAATCGCCTTGATAGGCAAATTCTGAGTCGAGCGAACCGCCGAACGACTAAGCTGTGCAGTAACCTCATTATTAACACGTACCATATTCACCTCCTCGATCTCAGGGAGATTTGCCTCGATCGCAATAGCAACCTTGGTCATAGTGCGAACAGCCTCCACTGGGTACTTGCCATTGGCAGTCTCGCCCGATAGCATAATAGCATCAACACGTTGGTAGATTGCATTGGCAATATCACTAACCTCGGCACGTGTAGGACGAGGATTCTCAATCATCGAGTGCAACATTTGAGTGGCAATAATAACTGGCTTCTTGCTCTGGATACATTTCTTAACAAGTGAGCGTTGAGCGATTGGAATTTGCTCGGCATTAAGCTCCACACCCAAATCACCACGAGCCACCATAACACTATAACAGTGATCCAAGATCTCGTCGATATTGTCAACACCCTGCTGGTTTTCGATCTTAGCAATCAATTTGATATGGCTATGCTCAGCATCAAGGATCTCTTGGATGTCGATCAAGTCCTGACCAGTACGAACAAACGAGTGAGCCACAAACTCAATATCTTGCTCGATTGCCCAATGGATATAGTCAATATCTTTGGCTGTCAAAGAAGGCAGCATGATAGGCACGTTAGGCACGTTGACACTCTTGCGAGATTTGATCAAACCACCATTGCCCACACGGCAAATCAGTTCATCCGCATTTTTGCCAATCACCTCAAGCTCAATATCGCCATCATCAATCAACACAAATGAACCCACAGGTACTTCCTCGACAAAGTTGACATCGTTAACATAGATCATCTCACGAGATGAAACGTCCTCGGCACTCACGGTACCCGTAACTTTGATTTCGTCACCTGATTTAACTTCAAATGCTTCAGCAACTTTAGTGGTTCGCATTTCAGGACCTTTCGTATCAATAAGGATAGCTATTGATTCTGAGACTTCCCGTACGTTTTTAACAATTTGAGTCGCTGCCTCCATTGGGCAGTGCGCAGTATTAATACGAACAACGTTCATTCCTGCCTCGAAGAGGTTGCGAATGTACTCTACTTCACAACGGAAGTCGCTAATTGTAGCAATAATTTTAGTCTTCTTTTTCATCAAATATATGTGGTAAATTATTTTTCGTAAGTAATGTAGTCGATTGCCAGTCGGTATGAGTCCATTCCGAATCCCATGATCGAGCCTACGCATCTTGGGCTTAATAGTGATATATGGCGAAACTCTTCTCGGGATAGGATGTTTGATATGTGCACTTCGACGGTTGGCAATCCCATTGAAGCGACGGCTCCCACTGCATCGGCTAGTGCTACTGAGGTGTGTGTGTATCCTCCACCATTGAGTACTACGGCGTCAAATTTGCCCACTGCATTGTGAAGAAAATTTATTAACTCTCCCTCTACATTGCTTTGCACGCACTCAATTTTGGCTTCTTCGATGTACTGATGCGATAGTTCACCAAGAAATTCATCGAATGGTGTATCGCCATAGATCGACTGCTCTCGCTTACCTAACAGGTTGAGATTTGGGCCATTGACTATTAGTATTCTTTTTCGTGGCATGGTTTCAAACTTTGATATTTATCCAATTCGGGTGCAAAAATAGTTATAAGTTTTGGTATCTTTGCAAAAACTTTATAATTTTTTTTAAAAATTTAACTTTAGCTATCTCGAAATATGTGGAATAAATTGGTTGTTGGTTATCAAGAATATATGTTGCTTGAGCGTGGTCTTTCGGCAAATACTCGTTTGGCTTACACCTCGGATGTGGGGTTGTTTGTCGATTATTTGTCGACTTCTTTGGGGGGTGATTTTTCGGCTCGGGATGTTACCGCCGATCATATCTCTTCTTTTTTGCGTGACACTCTTGGGGGGCGTAGTGAGAGTTCGCAGTCTCGTGTTTTGAGTAGTTTGAAGAGCTTTTTTGATTACTTGTTGATGAGTGATCTGGTCGATCTTAATCCTATCTCTTTGATTGATTTCCCTCGTATTATTCGTTCTTTGCCTGATTCTCTTTCGGTCTCTGAGGTTCGTTCTATGATCGAATCTGTCGATTTGAGTGGTCGTCATGGTCATCGTAATCGTGCCATTTTGGAGGTGTTGTATGGTTGTGGTCTTCGGGTTTCGGAGTTGACCTCTTTGACTCTTGACGATCTATTTTGGGATCAAGGTGTCGTAAGAGTTTTGGGCAAGGGTTCTCGTGAGCGGTTGGTTCCTATTGGCGAGTCGGCTCTCTCTGGGGTGCGATTTTATTTGGCCGATCGTTCTTCTTTGGCGGGGGATGCTTCTGGGGATGTTCTTTTTCTTAGTAATCGTTCACGTGCTTTGACTCGGGTTATGGTGTTCAATATTATCAAGAAGGCGGCTATGGTGGCAGGGATCACCAAACGTGTCTCGCCTCATACGCTTCGACATAGCTTTGCTTCTCATCTTT
>JAWXTL010000132.1:0-4926 GCA_044433565.1 Rikenellaceae bacterium
TCCCCTTGAGTGATTTGATGAGTAGTAGTGTCTCTTCGACTACTAGTGTTACTCCTAGTTTGACTTTTTCACACCTTTTGACTAAGGTTATTATTAATTTCAGTACTGTTGATGTTGATATGTCTGATGCTGTTACTACTTTGTCGGTTTTGACTGGGGTCGACTATAATATTAACACTCAGGGCTATGTTGCCACTGGTGCGGCCGAGGCTGTTATGATGTCGGGGAATGGTGTTAATAGTTTCAAGGCTATTATTGTTCCTCAGAATATTGAGTCGGGGGTTCATTTTGGTGAGATTGTTGTGGGGGGTGAGAGTTATGAGATTATTTTTGAGAATGGTAAGATTTTCAAGGCTGGTAGTGAGTATGAGTTTGATTTGACTATTCGTGAGGGCTCTTTGAGTTTTGTTTCTAGTTATATTAATGATTGGGATGATGGTGATGATTCGTCGGAGGGCAGCAGTGAGTTCTCTTTGAGCGAGGTTAGTTCTTCTTCTTATCCTTATAGTAGTAAGACTTGGATTGTTACTGACTCGGTTGCTTCTTATTCGGATTTTGCTGGTTTGCGTGATGCTCTGAATAATTATCGTTGGACCAGCAGTGATAAGATTATGTTGGAGTTTCCTAATTTGACCTCATTGCCTACTTCAGCTTTGCGTAGCAACTATGGCTTTGAGTCTATCTCTTTGCCAGTTGCCACATCAATAGGTCAAGAAGCCCTCTATAGCTGTACATATCTAGCTCTTGTCGATGCACCGTTGGTAGATACTATTTATGCTTCAGCTTTTTATAATTGTACATCTTTAACTGCTATTGATTTGCAATCAGCAACTACTTTTGGTGCAAGTACATTCTATAGTTGTACTGCATTAAGCACAATAGATTTGCCATCTGCTATTATAATTTATGATGCTGTTTTCAGTGGCTGTAGCTCTTTGACCTCGATTTCATTACCATCGGTTACTTCAGTTGGAAACTCTGCTTTTAAGGATTGTGCAGCTCTTAGCTCATTGACTTTGGCTACTGAGTCGGAGTTAGTTGAGTTTGGTGATGGTGAAATGAACTGTTTTGATGGTGTGGATATTAGCAGTATTGATTTGATTATTAGTTCTGGTCTGGGTGTAGTTGATGGAACTGTAATAATGCCAGTTGCAGATAATGGTTTTGTTAATTATGGTTCATTTAAATCTGTTACAGGTGGAACAGCGTACGATGATGTTGCTCCAACCTCAATTCAAGATTATAGCGCAACGAATTACCCTTTAATCTCTAACGATTGGGTTATCGAGGATATTGACACCCCACTAGCATATTATGTAGGTTTGAATGAGGCACTTAGGGCAGCTGAGGCAAGTGGTCGAAAAATTAACTTAACATTCCCAAATCTGACAAAATTCCCATCTGCTGCATTTTATGTTGATGATATATCTATTAATTCTATTGTTTCTATTACAGCACCTAATGTCCTTACAGTTAGTGAATATGCATTCTATAGCTGTGACGCTCTAAGTACGTTATCACTACAGAATGCAGTAGATATAGATCAGTATGCATTCTATGACTGCGATGCTCTAACTACAGTTTCTCTGCCATCTGCTACTATTATTGGCTCTCACGCATTCTGTAACTGTGATGCTCTAACTACAGTTTCTCTGCCGTCTACTACCGCTATTGGTTCTTATGCATTTTCTGTTTGTAAAGTTATGAATGAAATATCCTTGCCTTTGGCTGAAATTATTGAGGATAATGCCTTTTATAATTGTGCATCTTTAGCTCGTATTTCATTACCATTGACTAGATCTGTAGCTAATAGTGCATTTAGTTTCTGTAGCTCTATTAGTGATTTATATATTCCTTTACTTGAAACAATTGAGTCTTATGCATTTTATAGTTGTGAATCTCTTCTTGAAGTAGATTTCCCTTTAATTACTTCTGTTCCATCAGAGACTTTTCATGGCTGTACCAGCTTACAGAAAGTATCATTGCCATTAGTTGAGACAGTTGGTTCTAATGCTTTTCAAACTTGTAAGGCTTTAACCGAGATTTCGTTGCCAGAATTAATTTCAGTTGGTACATTTGCTTTTTATAGTTGTAGTGCTTTGCAATATGTTTCACTGCCTCTTGTAGAGTCAATAGATGGGGGCGCATTTTTCAATTGCTCATCTATCGAGTCAATTCATTTTCCTAATTTACAAACATTATATTCATCTAGTGACTCCGAAACATATTTTGTTCCTTCGTTATATTTTACTATGTCAATGACTTTGTATTATGCTTCCTTTGGAAACTGTACTGCTTTGAAAGAGGTCAACTTACCAAAAGTAACAAGTATTGGATCTAGTGTTTTTAGCAATTGTACTAACCTATCAGATGTTTCGCTTCCTGAAATAGATATTGTACCAACTTATGCTTTTGCATCCTGTAGCAACTTAACTTCCATTTCATTGCCTAAGGCAACAGCAGTTGAAGCAAAAGCATTTGATCAATGTACTACTTTGTCTGATATCTCATTATCTAATGCTGTATCTGTATCAAGTACTTCATTTTCTGGTTGTAAAAGGTTGCAGTCAGTAAGTTTACCTGCATTATCAGTATTAGATAATCTTTTTAGCGAGTGTTATATGTTGTTAGACCTTGAGGTGGCTTCTAATGAAGGTGTAGTTTTAGAGCAGTTTGGTTCTATGTACGAAGATGCGTATCTATTTGAAGGGATAGATATTAGCTATATGACCTTAACTACAAGTGAAACAAATAAGAATATGGTAGGTGGCAACTATATCACTGCTCCAGCCCAAAATTCTAATTATTCTTATGGTTCTGATGGTTATACTACTGAAGATAAAACCTATGGACCATTCAAGGAAATAATACTCCAAAATAGCTCATACTAATATAGTAATACTTACCATAGAATGGTGAGTTCTCGGACGGCTGTCGGGATTTGCCTCGTAAGCCTTCAGGGTTACGGGGCTCGGGGCGTGTGGGAGCCATCCAAGGGTGGTCGGAAGATTCGTGGATAAAACGTTGGGGTCGTTCTAATGAAGAAAAGTTTTTGGTCGATTGGGCATTTTTTCAAAAAGCATCCACAGTTCCTAATGGTTGGAGCTATGCTTCCTAGCGGTTAGAGGCTTTTGTATCAGAGGATTTTGATTCTCTCCCCCACGGGAGCCCTGCACTACTAAAGTAGCACATGACCCAGCAAGAGTCCCAGAAAATACCCGAGAGTCCCAGAACAATCAATCTCTTCTGGGGCAAAATGGTTCAATTACGATAGCGGATTTTTCGTTAGAAAAATCTACGGGTCGGACGGCTCCCCCCGTCGGGAGCCCCGTACTACTAAAGTAGCACGATGCACACCGACAGCCGTCCGAGAACACTCCATATCTCTTAATGTTTTTATTGCGCCATCAATGCTCTATTGCTTAGGGTAGAGTAGTACACTTGCAAATGATTCTATCCCTTCTTCTCTTCCTACAAATCCTAGTCTTTCGGTGGTCGTTGCCTTGATAGAAATATCCTCTACCTCGATACCTATTGTCACCGCCAGAGTCTCACGCATCAGATCTATGTAATCCCTTAGCTTTGGGCGTTGCGCTGCTATTGTGCAGTCAATATTCCCTATTTCATAACCCATTTCCTCGATCAGGTTACATACCTTTTTCAGCAGTATCTTGCTGTCTATCCCCTTGAATGACATATCGTTATCGGGAAAATGCTTCCCTATATCTCCCATCGACAAAGCCCCTAGAATTGCGTCGCATATTGCGTGTATGGCTACATCTCCATCCGAATGCGCTACAAAGGCTTTATTATGTTTAATTTCTACTCCTCCTAGCGTGATCTTATCTCCCTCTTTGAAGGCGTGTACGTCGTATCCGTTTCCTATTCTTATCTTTTTCATCTTTGGGTTTTTGTTTGCAAAGTTAGCTTTTTTGTTTAACTTTGGGTTATTACTAATTTATAAACTTTTTTGTATTATGACTTCAGATTCTATTTTTGCTGGTTTGGCTCCTTCTTTGGTTTGGGCGGAGTTCGAGCAGATTCTTTCTATTCCTCGCCCTTCTAAGCATGAGCAGCTTATTCGGGAGTATCTTCTCTCTTTTGCTTCTCGTCATTCTTTGGCATCTCGGGTCGATGCTAAGGGTAATGTTGTTATCTCTAAGGGGGCTACTTTGGGGTTTGAGGATCGCCCTGTTGTTGTTCTTCAGAACCATATGGATATGGTTTGCGAGAAGAATTCGGATGTCTCTCATGACTTTATGGTTGACCCTATTTCGGCTTATGTTGATGGGGGTTGGGTTCGTGCTCGGGGTACTACTTTGGGGGCAGATTGTGGTATTGGGATGGCTATGGCTTTGGCTGTTTTGCGTGATGATTCGGTTTCACATCCTTCGCTTGAGGCACTTTTTACTGTTGATGAGGAGCAGGGTCTAAGTGGGGCTTTTGAGTTGGATCCTTCTATTATTTCGGGTCGTTATTTGATTAATTTGGATTCGGAGGATGATGGTGAGATTTATATTGGTTGTGCTGGGGGTGTTGATACTTTTGGGCGTTTTCCTTTGGTTTATTCTCGGGGTGAGGGTTCTTTGATTGAGGTTTCGGTTTCGGGGCTTTTGGGGGGTCATTCGGGTGATGATATTGATAAGGGACGTGGTTGTTCTTTGAAGATTTTGGGTTGGATTTTGCAGTCTGTTTTGGATTTGGTTTCGGATGCTCGTTTGGTTTCGATTGAGGGGGGTAATCTTCGTAATGCTATTGCTCGTGAGGCTTCGGCATCTTTGGTTGTTCCTTCTTGCTGGGTTTCTCGGGTTTTGGATTTGGTGGCTCGTTTGAGTTCTTCTTATTCTTCTTTGTTTTCACGTGTAGAGCCTGAACTTCGGGTTTCTTGTTTGGATTTGGTTTAAATTTTCTTCTTTTAACATAATT
>JAWXTL010000133.1:0-4907 GCA_044433565.1 Rikenellaceae bacterium
AAGCTTTCCGTACTCAGCTCAGAGGCGTACGTGATATTCCCTACTTCATCTTCAGACTTACAAAATTATTTGCATAAAATGGGTTACTCCACCTAATATTCGGCTTGACCCCTTTTCTGGGACTCTTGCTGGGTCATGTGCTACGAAAGGGGCTCGGGATATATAGATAAATAAAAAAGAGCCTTCTAAAAAGAAAGCTCTTTTCGTTCGCTTTGAACCCCCTTTCGATTCAAAACTACTAACCCAAACTTAATTATGAAGAATCCCCGAGGAACTTAATCCTCATTATCCTTACTTCTAATTACGAGTGCAAAGGTAATACCTTATTTTAGAATTACAAAAATATTTTAATAATTTTTTTAATTTTTTTTCTAACTGCCCTTCTGGGGGCTTCTGACGGGGGTCTAAAACTCTCTTTTTGTGATTTATAACATCTTCTTTGACTCTGAGTATCAAAGTCTCAGTAAAAAACCGTATATTTGCGCTTGGCTTAATATGGGCCTTTAAACATTGAAGAAGTAGAATGAACAAAATTGTAGCAATTGTAGGGCGACCAAATGTAGGTAAATCGACCCTCTTTAACAGATTAGTTGGGATGCGTAAAGCGATCGTCGATGCCACCGAGGGCACCACACGTGATCGACATTATGGTGTGACCGATTGGAATGGAATGGACTTTACGGTGATCGACACTGGAGGTTTTACGGTCAATTCCGAGGATATTTTTGAACAAGAGATCGTTCGTCAGGTGCAAATTGCAATGGACGAGGCGGATTCGATTATCTTTTTGACCGATGTCGAGTCGGGGGTTACCGATATTGATGTCACTTTGGCTCGTATGCTTCGTCGCCAGAGCAAACCTGTGCAGTTGGTGGTCAATAAGGTCGATAATCATAAGCGTCATACCGAGGCTTTTGAGTTTTATTCGTTGGGTCTGGGCGATCCTTTTACTATTTCGAGTATTACGGGTTCGGGTACTGGTGACCTTCTCGATAAGGTGGTCGAGGATCTTCGTGAGCATGATCTTTTGGCGGCGCAGAAAAAGGGGCTTACATTGGAGCAGTTGCAGGAGCTAGAGGCGCACGAGGAAGAACCATCTGAGGATGCTATCCCACGTTTTACGATTGTGGGTCGCCCGAATGTGGGTAAGAGTTCGCTTACGAACGCCTTGATGGGTGTAGATCGTAATATTGTCACTCCGATTGCTGGTACTACTCGTGATTCGATCGACTCGCACTATAATAAATTTGGTATGGAGTTTACTTTGGTCGATACGGCAGGTTTGCGCAAAAAGACCAAGGTCAATGAAGATTTGGAGTTCTATTCGGTGCTTCGTGCCATCAGGGCTATCGAGGCTTCGGATGTGGCGATACTCATGGTCGATGCTTCGCTGGGGGTTGACTCTCAGGATATGAATATCTTCCACCTGATTGTTAAGAACAAAAAAGGTTGTGTGGTGGTTGTCAACAAATGGGATACGGTCGAGGACAAAGATACCAATACGGCTCGTGACTATGCCGAGAAGATCCGTGGCAAGTTGGCTCCATTTAATGATGTGCCGATCTTGTTTACTTCGGTCAAAGAAAAGCAACGTATCTTTGATATTGCCAAAAAGGCGATGGAGGTGCACGAAAATCGCAAACGTCGTATTTCGACTTCGCAGCTCAACGAGTTTATCTTACCGATCATCGAACATACTCCGCCACCTGCGATCAAGGGTAAATATATCCGTATCAAGTATGCTACGATGTTGCCAACGGCAACGCCTCAGTTTGCTTTCTTTGTGAACCTACCGCAATATCTCAAAGATCCATATCGTCGATTCTTGGAGAACAAAATCCGTGCGAAATGGAATTTTACGGGAGTGCCGATACAGATCTATTTCCGCCAAAAATAACTAATTCTAAACCCTTTCAACATAGAGAATGAAGAAATTACCACTAACTCTAATTACACTTTCGCTAGGTGCTGCTTCGACCCAAGCAGCCGTAGCGACAAAACCAAAATCAACCAGCGCATCACCCAACGGCAAAAACGTACTATTTATATTGGTAGACGATATGCAAGAGACGGCCTTGATGTCGATGGGCAAAAAGAGCACAGGATCTAAGGTCATCACCGATCTTATGGATCAGTCGACTCGCTATACCAATTGCTATACGATGGGTGCTCTTCAGGGGGCACTATCTATGCCTTCTCGGGCTATGCTTATGACCGGACGCACCTTCTATGAGACTCATCAAGAGGGGCAGGTGATACCCCAGAGTATCAAAACCATGCCTGAGTCATTGCGTGAGAGCGGTTATCGTACCTTTGCTACGGGCAAGTGGCATTCGGACTTTGCCTCTTATGCTCGTTCGTTTTCGCATGGCGATAATATCTACTTTGGGGGTATGCACCAATACGAAACGGGTGGGCACGTAACGCCTTATTTGCGCCATTTCCGTGAGGATGGCAAGTATGGCCAGGAGCCTACGTTTATGGGCGACAAATTCTCGTCGGAGATGTTTGCCGATGCGGCTATCGAATTTTTGGAGTCCGAGACTGGCAAGGGCGATCCTTTCTTTTGCTATGTAGCTTTCACTTCGCCTCATGATCCGCACGACAAAGTTGCCTCTTATAGTTCGCCTCAGGATACTACGATATTGCCTATACCGGCAAACTTTGCACCAGCTCATGCTTTTGACAATGGTGATTTGGATGTTCGTGATGAGTTGGTTATTCCACCTCCTCGCACCCGTGAGCAGATTATTGGTCAGACGGGGCGTTATGGTAGTATGATCGACGAGGTGGGTCAGCAGATTGGTCGTCTGTTGGCGGCACTCGAGGCTACGGGCGAGGCCGACAATACTATTATTGTCTTTGCTTCGGACAATGGTTTGGCTATGGGACAGCATGGTCTTTTGGGCAAACAATCTTTGTATGAGCATAGTATTGGGGTTCCGATGTTTATTCGGGATGCAGCTCAAGAGAAGGGCTATGAGTCCGAGGCTCTTTGTTATCTTTCGGATATAGCTCCTACGCTTTATGATATGCTCGAAATGGAAGCTCCCTCTACGGTGACTACTCCTTCGTTGAGCAAGACTCTCAAGGGATCGGATAAGGGTGAGCGTGATGCACTGCTACTTTTGTATATGACCAACCAACGTGCTGTGGTGTGGGATAATAAGAAATATATTATCTATAATGTCAATGGTTTGATTACCAAGCAGCTATTTGATCTAAAGAAAGATCCACTAGAGATGGTCAACTTGGCGGACAATCCAAAATACAGCAAAACCCTAGATCGTTATCATGCTAAACTCGTTGAGCTGATGGCGCAGAATAATGATATTTGTGATTTGAATCTGGCAACTTGGTGGGGCGATGGTAAACGTATCACATGGAACGAGGCTTTGAACACTGTGAACCTATTACAATAAAGGTGATGAACAAAATATTTATTATACTTTCGGTTTTATTTTGTGCGGCGAGTTGTTGCGATTCACAAAAAACAGATGGGCAAGTGGTCTGGGTCGAGGAGTTTCCTTCGGTGTGGAGTGCTACGCTTGGTGAGCCCGAACAGTTTAACCTTTTGAATGCTACGGGGGTAGCTCCACGATCGGAGGTTCTCTCGGGGGGCAATGCTGCCTCGTTGCCTTTCGATCAATCGAAGATAAAATATACGGTGCATAACTCACGCACCTGTATTACGATCTCGATCTCGGCGGATGAACAGATCTATGGTCTTGGTCTGAATTTCAAGAGCCTGAGTCAGCGTGGAGCGATCAAACAGCTGCACATGGATCATTATAGCAATAGTGACAATGGGCGCACTCATGCTCCTGTTCCTTTCTTTGTTTCGAGCCAAGGCTATGGTATTTTGTTTAACTCGGCACGCTATATTGATGCTTGGGTTACCTCGGCAGTGCGTACCGATAGCGAGAATCCTCCTGTGGCAACCGACCGCACAACCAATCCACACTGGAGTGCACAGCCCTATTCGGACAATATGGAGATCTTGATTCCGGCCGATGGCGTGGAGTTGGTGCTCTTCTCGGGCGAGACTATGATGGATGTGGTGGCGAGTTTTAACCTCTATACCGGAGGTGGCTTTATTCCTCCTAAGTGGGGTTTGGGCTTTTGGCAACGCACCCCAACCGCCTTTAGCGATGGGGATGCACTCGAAGAGGCCGACTCTTTTGTCGAGCACGACTTCCCGTTGGATGTTATCGGGCTCGAACCGGGGTGGCACTCTTATGCCTATCCTTGCTCTTTTGAGTGGGATTCGGTTCGCTTTGCCAATGCTCCCGAGTTTGTCGAGCAGATGCAGCAGCGCAATATCAAGGTCAATCTTTGGGCTAATCCTTATCTTTCGCCAGAGAGTTCGTTGTTTGAACCTATGAACCAATATGTCGGATCGCATACGGTTTGGTGCGGCACAGTGCCAGACTATACTATGCCCCAGGCGCAAAAACTCTTTCAAGACCATATCACCAAGCACCAATTGCAGATGGGCGTGAGTGGCTATAAGATCGACGAGGTGGATGGTTATGATTGCTGGTTGTGGCCCGATGTGGCGACATTCCCTTCGGGGTTGGATGGCGAACAGATGCGTTCGGTCTATGGCAATCTGGTGATGAAGACCATCCTAGATAGCTATCGTGCTCAGAATCAGCGTACCTATGGTATGGTGCGTGGGGTCAATGCCGGAGGCTCTAGTTTCCCGTTTGTGATCTATAATGACAACTATTCGCACCAAGATTTTATCACGGCTATTTCGTCGGCTAGTTTTATTGGTGTACAGTGGACACCCGAGGTACGTGCTTCGGGCAGCTCTCAGGAGTGGCTGCGTCGTATGCAGACCACCTGTTTCTCGCCTTTGGCACTTATCAATGCTTGGGCTGATGGCACCAAGCCTTGGTCTT
>JAWXTL010000134.1:0-4858 GCA_044433565.1 Rikenellaceae bacterium
CAGCACTTACGCCACTTCCGGTGGTGGGGGTGCCAGTGAAATCCTCAAACTCAATCGACGGATGGGATTCAATCCTTTCGATTCTCCAGATGCCATCTGGCATACCAGTTGCTACGGTAGCCCTTGATGGTGCTAAAAATGCAGCGATCCTAGCAGCCCAAATCATCGGAACAGGTGATGCTGTTATGCAACAGAAAATGATCGAGTTCAAAGAGGATATGAAAAACAAGATCACTCAGGCGAACCAAGAACTTAGCACCGTGGAATTTAAGTTCCGTGTGAAAAGTAACCTTTAAAAACTAAATTGTGGAGCAGAATCTAACATACGCTTTTCTGCTTACCTTGATAGCTGGTCTATCTACGGGTATTGGTAGCTTTATTGCGCTTTTGGCAAAGCGTACCAATGCCCGTTTTCTTAGTTTTTCGTTGGGTTTGTCGGCTGGTGTGATGATCTATGTCTCGTTTGTCGATATTTTTCCCAAGGCGCAAGATTTGCTTTGTGATAGTTTCGATGATCGGATGGCTTCGATCTATGCTGCACTGTCGTTTTTTGGTGGGATAGGGTTGATTGCGCTGATTGATAAGTTGGTGCCCTCGGTCGAGAATCCGCATGAGATGGTCAATATTGCCACTCTCTCGGAGGTCGATCATAATCAATCTTTTCGTGAACGCAAAATGATGCGCATGGGGCTGATGACAGCTTTGGTTATCGGCATCCATAACTTTCCAGAGGGTTTGGCAACTTTTATCGCAGCTCTCGAAGATCCCCAGATTGGGGTGGCAATTGCAGGGGCAATTGCTATACATAATATTCCAGAGGGGATAGCAGTTGCAATTCCTATCTTTATTGCAACGGGGTCTCGTCGTCGAGCCTTTTTCTCTTCTTTTCTTTCGGGTCTTGCCGAGCCAATTGGGGCTGTGGTGGGCTATATGATTTTGATGCCCTTTATGAGCGATACGCTTTTGGGGGTTGTATTTGGTGGTGTGGCAGGTATTATGGTCTATATCTCTTTGGATGAGTTGCTTCCGGCGGCTCAACAATGGGGCGAACACCATATATCTATTTGGGGGTTGATTGTGGGGATGGCAATTATGGCCAGTGGAGTTATTATTCTCTCTTAATTTTTGTGGATGGGGGTGAATATTGAGAGTGTAGAACAAGATAAAACTTTAAAAACAACTAACAACTTTGAGAGTGATCTCAATAAAAAATGATATAACATTATGGGTGATTATTTGAAATATACGATTACTGCCAAGGATGAGGTTCAGGCCGAGATTATAACTTGTGAACTTGCGGATTTGGGATTTGAGAGCTTTTCGGAGTACGATTCTAAAGCGAAAACGGTGGATGCTTTTATTCAGCTTTCGCTTCATACCGATGGGGTGGTTGGTTATTTGAGCTCACTAGAAGATGTGTCGTTCGATTGCGAGGTTGTTGAGCAGCAGAATTGGAATGAACTTTGGGAGAGTAATTTTTCGCCTATTGAGGTTGGGACGGATTGTTATATCCGTGCTCATTTCCATCCCGAGAAACCAGAATTTACACATGAGATCGTTATTACCCCTAAGATGTCTTTCGGAACGGGGCATCATCCGACGACTCATCTTATGGTCGAGTCTATTTTGCGGGGTAACCTCGAAGAGCTTTCGGGTTTGGATATGGGTAGTGGTACTGGCATTTTGGCTATTTTGGCGGCTAAGGTTGGAGCTAAGAGTGTCGATGCTATTGATATTGATGAGTGGGCCTATGAGAATGGCTCGGAGAATATTGCCAATAATGGGGTTTCGCAGCAGGTGAATCCACAATTGGGCGATGCTTCGGCTATTGATTCTTCGGCTCGTTATGATTTTGTTTTGGCCAATATCAACCGCAATATCCTTTTGGCGGATATGCATATCTATGGTCAACATATGGTCGATGGTGGAGTTTTGATTATGAGCGGTTTCCTAGAGATTGATTGTGATTCTTTGATCGAGAGGGCTCGTACTTTGCAGCTCGAACACCGTGCGACTTATACTCGTGATGGTTGGGCTTGTATGGAGTTTGTTAAGTTGCGAGGGATGAAGCTACGTTCTCCTCAGATGTCCGACCTTGATTTGTTGCTCAAGTGGGAGAATGATCCTGCTGTACAGGAGTTTGGTAGTGATGCTCAGGAATATACTCTCGAAGATATGCGTGATTTTATTGAGCGTGATGATAATTTGGTTGTCGATGGTCAGCAGCGTTTGATGATTGAGTGTGGTGCTGAGGTTGTGGGGTGTATTGATTTTTATGATTTTGATATTGAGGCTCGTAGTGCTTATGTTGGGATTTTGATTTATGAGGGTCGGGGGCGTGGATATGGTTCACAGGCTTTGAGTTTGTTTGCCGATTATGCTCGTAAGGTTTATCATTTGCGTTGTTTGTTTGCTGTTGTTCCTTCTTCTAATGGTTCGGCTTTGGCTTTATTTAATAAATCGGGATACGAACAGATTGAGGGTGATACCTATCGTTTGGATCTATAAAACATATATATATTTGTTGCTATGATACGATTTAAAATTCTCCTTGTTCTTTTGGCTTTAGGATCAATGACAGTATCTTATGGTCAGAAGATTCGGGTGGCTTGTGTTGGCAATAGTGTGACCTATGGTGCTGGTATTGAGGATCGAGAACGTGATAGTTATCCTTCTCAGTTGCAGCGACTTTTGGGTGATGATTATGAGGTTCGTAATTTTGGCAAGAGTGGGGCTACTCTTTTGCGACGGGGGCATCGACCTTATAATGAGCAAGAGGAGTGCGAGGCTGCTTTGGCATTTGCTGCCGATCGGGTTATTATCCATTTGGGGTTGAATGATACTGACCCTCGCAATTGGCCTCATTATCGTGATGATTTTGTTTGTGATTATATGGCTTTGGTTGACTCTTTTCGGGCTGTTAATCCTCGGTGCGAGATTTGGGTTTGTCGTATGACTCCTATTTCTAGTCGCCATAGTCGTTTTAAGTCGGGTACTCGTGATTGGTATTGGCAGATCCAAGAGACTATTGAGCAGATGGCTCATAGTGAGGGGTTGACTCTTATTGATTTGCAGGAGGGGCTTTATTCTCGTCCTGAGCTTTTGCCCGATGGATTGCATCCCGATGCCGAGGGTGCTGGAATTATTGCTCAACGTGTTTATGGTGCATTGACTGGTGATTTTGGGGGTTTGCAGATGTCTCCTTTCTATGGTAGCAATATGGTTTTGCAGCGTGACCGACCTCTTCGGATTTCGGGAGTGGCTGATGCTGGTGAGCTTGTCACTTTGAGTTTTGCAGGACAGACACGTTTGGCTACTGCTGATCTTGATGGTCGTTGGAAGGTAAGTCTCGATGCTTTGTCGGTTGGAGAGCCACGCAAGATGGTTGTTCACACTGATGATCGAGAGTTGGTTTTCGAGAATGTTTTGGTTGGTGAGCTTTGGCTTTGTTCGGGGCAGTCGAATATGGAGTTTGAACTTTCGGCGGCTAGTACCTCTGCTGAGGGCATTGCACAGGCTGACCACCTTCCTGCTCCTCTTCGTATTTATAATATGCAGGAAATTTGGCGTACCGATGATGTTGTTTGGTCGGCTTCGGCTCTTGACTCTTTGGATCGCCATATTCATTATCATCCTACTCGGTGGGAGGAGTGTTCATCTGAGACAGTTTCGGATTTCTCGGCTGTGGCTTATTATTTTGGGCGTGCTTTGTCTGATTCTTTGGGTGTTCCTGTTGGTCTTATCTCTAATGCTGTTGGTGGCGCACCTGCCGAGGCTTGGATTGATCGTAAGACTTTGGAGTTTGAGTTGCCTGATATTCTTAGTAATTGGCGATCGAATGATATGATCCAAGAGTGGGTTCGTGGTCGTGCAACCAAGAATATCGAGAATCGTTCGAGTGAGTTGCAACGTCATCCTTATGAACCATCTTATATGTTTGAGACGGCTATTGAACCTTTGCGTGATTTTACTTTGGCTGGTGCTATTTGGTATCAGGGCGAGAGTAATGCTCATAATATCGAGCTTTATGAGGTGATTTTCCCTCTTTTGGTTCGTAGTTGGCGTGGGGTATTTGGGGCTGATTTCCCTATTAATACTGTTCAACTCTCTAGTCTTAATCGTCCTAGTTGGACTTGGTTTCGTGATAGTCAGCGTCGTTTGGCAGAATCTATCGAGGGTGTGGGTATGGTTGTCAGTTCGGATGTTGGCGATTCGTTGGATGTTCATCCTCGTTATAAAGAGCCTGTTGGTGAACGTTTGGCTCTTTTGGCTTTGCATGACAATTATGGATGGTCTCATTTGACTCCTATGGGGCCCATGTTCCGTTCGGTAGAGGCTCAGGGCGAATATCTTTTTGTTGAGTTTGATTATTCTGATGGGCTTACTAGCTTGGATGGTATGGCTATTCGATCGTTTGAGATAGGTGATACTTTTGGTTATTATCATCCTGCTGTGGCTGAGGTTGTCGATGGTAAGATTCGTTTGCACTCTGATATGGTTGCTCGGCCTTGTTATGTTCGTTATGGATGGCAGCCTTTCACTCGTGCTAATCTTGTGAACTCTTGTGGTCTTCCTGCTTCGACATTCAAAGCGGAGTTGTAGTAGCCTTATGTGCAAAGATATGGAAAGTTTTCGGACGGCTGTCGGTGTGTCCCGTGCTACTTTAGTAGTACGGGGCTCCCGACGGGGGGAGCCGTCCGCCCCGTAGAGATTTGCCTTCTGTAAGAAGGCAAATCTCCGCTATCGCAATTGGAATATTTTGCCCCAGAAGAGATTGATTGTTCTGGGACACTCGGGTATTTTCTGGGACTCTTGCTGGGTCATGTGCTACTTTAGTAGTGCAGGGCTCCCGTGGGGG